>CAVAJX010000001.1:0-9494 GCA_963589235.1 bacterium
TGTTAATGTTAAAGTAAAAAAGATTCTTCATTAGTTGCAACTAAAGGATATTTATGGTATTATAAGTATTGTTAAAACGGAGGTGTTTTATGGAAAAGGTACTTTTAATTATTTCCATTTTATTAATTATTATAGTTCTTCTTCAATCTGGTAAAGCTGAAAGTGCTGCTCAAATTTTATCTGGTAGTAGTTCAGACTTATTCAGTAAGAGAAAAGAACGTGGTTCAGAGTTAGTTATTAGTCGTATTACTTTAATTTTGGGATTAAGTTTCTTTATTATTTGCTTAGTTTCTATGTTTATATAAGTAACGTGATTTGACATATATTTTGTATATGTCTTTTTTTTTTGAAGATTATGAAGTATAATAATGATAGGATGAATAAGAGGGTGATTTAATGAGAGATGATATTTTAAATATTTTAAAGAATAGTGATAGAGCTCTTGATATTTATGAGTTACAAGATATGTTACACATAAATGATGTTAATCAGGCTAAAGAACTTAGTGATGAACTTAGAAAGTTAGAAGATGAGGTTGTTGTATATCATTCTAATAAGAATAAATATATGATGCTTGAAAAGAGTCATTTAAGAAAAGGTGTAATGAGAACCAATAAAAAAGGTTTTGGCTTTGTTGAGATAGAAAATATGGATGATGATGTTTATGTTGCGGCTGATAATATGAATGGCGCTATTCATGATGATATTGTCTTAGTTGAAATCACTAGTAAAATGACTTTAGATAGACTAGAGGGTAGAGTATTAAAAATTATTAAGAGACAAGTACAAAGATATATTGGGGAAATTACATTTGATGAAAAAGGTAAAGGACATATTAAGTTAGATGATAATAAAGTAAAACTTAATATTGAAATACCTAAAGACAAAGCATTAAATGCAGTTGATGGCCATAAAGTAGTTGTTGAATTAGTAAAGAAACTTAATAATAATTTAAAATATGAAGGAAAAGTATTAGAAATTATTGGTCATAAAAATGATCCTGGTGTTGATATATTATCAATAATTTATAAGTATAATATTAATACTGTTTTTCCAGATGATGTAAAAGAAGAAGTTTCTAATATTAATATGGAAGTATTACCTGAAGAACTTAAAGGAAGAAGAGATTTAAGAGATCAAGTAATATTTACTATTGATGGTGATGATACTAAGGATATAGATGACGCTATTTCAATTGAAAAGTTTGCTTCTGGACATTATAAATTAGGTGTTCATATAGCTGATGTTAGTTATTATGTTAAAGAGGGAAGTCCGTTAGATAATGAAGCTATGGAAAGAGGAACTAGTGTTTACTTGGTTGATAGAGTTATACCAATGTTACCTCATGAACTTTCTAATGGTATATGCTCTTTAAATCCTAATGTTGATCGTTTAGCTATATCATGTGTTATGGATTTTGATAGTTCTGGTAAACAAATAGATTATGAAATATTCCCTAGTGTTATTAGATCAAGAATACAAATGACTTATAAAAAAGTTAATAGTATATTAGAGAAGAATGTAGTTCCAGAAGGATATGAACCTTATGCTGATACTTTAAGAATTATGGCAGAGCTTGCTAGTATTCTTAGAAAAGCAAAAGTAAAAAGAGGTTATATTAACTTTGATATAGATGAGGCTAAGATTTTAGTTGATGAAAATTGTAAACCTACTGAAATAACAGTTCGTGAACGTGGTACTGGTGAAAACTTAATTGAAGACTTTATGATAGCGGCTAATGAATGTGTTGCGACTCATATTTACTTTATGAATTTACCTTTTATATATCGTGTACATGAGGTTCCAAAAGAAGAGAAAATTAGAAGTTTCTTAGGCTTTGTTAGTAATTTAGGATATCAAGTACCTGGTGATATAAAAGATACTAAGCCTACAACAATGCAAAGAATATTAAAGGCACTTGAAGATAAACCTGAATATAAAATACTATCTAGTTTGTTATTAAGATGTATGCAAAAAGCGGTTTATCGTCCTGAAAACTTAGGACATTATGGTTTAGCTAGTTCATGTTATACACATTTTACTTCGCCTATACGTCGTTATCCAGATACTACTGTACATCGTTTGCTTAGAACATATTTGTTTGAAAATAAGTTAGATAATTCTACTATTCGTAAATGGGAAGAAAAGTTAGTTTATATAGCTGAACATTCATCAGAAAGAGAAAGAGCTTCAGTTGACTGTGAACGTGAAGTAGAAGATATGAAAATGGCTGAATATATGGAAAGTCATATTGGTGAAGAATTTGAAGGTATGATTTCTTCTGTTACTAGCTTTGGTATGTTTGTAGAACTTGATAATTTAGTTGAAGGATTAGTTCCATTACGTGATATGCCTGACTTCTTTGTTTATGATGAAGATAGAATGACATTGACTGGTGAAAAAAGTCATGTTAAATATACAATTGGTGAGAGAGTTTTAGTAAAAGTTGTTAGAGCATCTAAAGAAGATAAGACTATAGATTTTGAAATAGTAAAGAAGGTGTAGGAATATTATGGTACGTAGAAGAAGAATAAGAATCAGAAATATAATTTTAGTGTTTCTTGCTTTTCTTCTTCTTTTTGTTTCTGTAATTCTTTTTTGGAAACTTAATAGTCCCGAAAAGGTAGAAAAAGATCATGTTATTGAAAAAGAAGAGGTAAAAACTCCAAAGGTTTATGAAGCAAGTGTTTTTATGGTGGGAGATGCTTTGATTCATAGTAATGTATATATTGATGCTAGAGGTGCTGATGGCAGTTATGATTTTAAGCCAATGTTAGATCAAATAAAGCCTATTTCTATTAAATATGATTTGAAGTATTATAATCAAGAAACTATTTTAGGCGGTGCCACACTAGGTTATTCTAGTTATCCTAGATTTAATTCGCCAACTGAAGTAGGAGATGCATTTTTAGATGCGGGATTTAATCTTGTTTCTTTAGCTACTAATCATACTATGGATAAGGGTGAAGCTGGAGTAATAAACTCAGTTAATTATTGGAAAAGTAAAGAAAACGTGGTATACTCTGGTCAATGGACTTCAAATGAGGAAAGAGAAGAGTCACATGTTTATAATATCAATGGTATATCATACGCATTCTTTTCTTATACTACATGGACTAATGGTTTAGAAACACCAGCTGGTAAAGAATATTTAAATAATGTTTATTCTCCTGAAAGAGCCGCTGCTGACATTGCTAAGGTTAAAGATTTGGCTGATGTTATTATTGTGGCGATGCACTGGGGTACTGAGTATTCTTTAGGTGTTTCATCTCAACAGACAGAAATCGCTAATTACTTGTCATCATTAGGAGTTAATTTGATTATAGGAGCTCATCCTCATGTAGTTGAGCCAGTTGAATATATTAATGATGGTAAAACTTTTGTTATATATTCATTAGGTAATTTTATTTCAGATCAAATTGGTATAGAAAGATTAACTGGTTTAATGATGGAAGTAACTATTAAAAAAGTTGTTGATGTTGATGATACAGTAACAATTAGTATTGAGAGTCCAAAAGCAGAACTAATATATACTTATTCAAAATATGGAAGGAACTTTAAAGTTTATCCTTATTATAGATTAGATAATACTTTGTTACCAAATTATATGAATTATTATGAATATTATAAGGGTATTGTTAGTTCTAGATATCCTGAACTTGTTTGGGGTCTTACAGGAGCGTGATTATATGGAAATACTAAATAGAAAAGCAAATCATGATTATTTTATTGAAGATACATATGAAGCTGGTATTGTTCTTACGGGTACTGAAATAAAGTCTATACGTGAGGGCAATTGTAATATTAAAGATTGTTATGGAATCATTAAAAATAATGAAGTGTTTTTACTTAATATGTATGTAGGTCAGTATAAAGAAGGTAATATTTTTAATCATGAAGAAACTAGAAGTAGAAAACTTTTATTACATAAGAAAGAGATTAAGAAAATTCAACAAGCTATAGAGGTTGCTGGTCGTACCTTAGTTCCAATTAAATTGTATTTTAAAGATAATAAATTAAAAGTACTACTTGGTGTTTGTCTTGGTAAAAAGAATTATGATAAACGTGAATCTATAAAAGAAAGAGATATAAAAAGAGAAATGCAAAAGAAAATCAAACAGTATTAAGTTTGATTTTTTGTGTACTTATTGCATTTTATATGATAAAAGAGAACTGTTTTTAGTTCTCTTTTTGATATTTACTTAGAAAATATTTATATAATTCATTACATTTTTCTTTATCCATATCTGGTTTATTTTCATATGGATAAGGTATGTTTAAAGATATATATTTTTCTCTACCTAGTCTATGAAATGGTAGAAAATCTACTCGTTCTATGTTTTTAATTTTCTTTAAGTAATTTACTAGGCTATCTATATATTCTTTATTATCAGTTAGACCTGATACTATTACTTGTCTTATCCAAACTTTTTTATTTTGTTTATTTAGTTCTTGAGTGAAGTTTTCTACATGAGTTATCTCTTGACCTGTTAGTTCTTTGTAGGATTTTGGATCTGTGTGTTTTATGTCTAATATTACTAGATCTATATATTTTAATATTTCTTCATAGGATCCATTACCAACACCGGCGGTATCTATGGCGATGTTAATATTTTCTTTTTTAAGTTTTTTAGATAATTCTATTATGAATTTATCATTTAGGAGAGGTTCTCCACCAGAAAAGGTAACGCCACCGGTATTTTTAAAATATGGTTTACATCTAAGTATTTTATTATAAACTGTATTTATGTCATAATTGTCTTCTTTTTTGGTAAACATTTCTGGGTTATGACAATATTTGCATCTTAATTTACATCCGTTAAAAAATATTACTACTCTAATTCCAGGACCATCTACTAGTCCTAATGTTTCTATTGAATCAATACTTGTTTTCATGTTTATATTTTCTCATGGAAAGTTCTTTCAATGACTTCTTGTTGTTGCTTCTTGGTTAATCTATTGAAATGAACTGAGTAGCCTGATACTCTTATGGTAAGTAAAGGATATTTTTCAGGATGATTCATGGCATCAATTAGAGTTTCTCTGTTTAATACGTTAACATTTAAATGATGAGCACCTTGTGAAAAGTATCCATCCATTAAGTTAACTAGATTTTCTATTTGCTGATTTTTATCCATACCTAAAGCATTTGGTACAATTGTGAAAGTGTTTGATATACCATCTTTACAACAACGTTCATATGGAAGTTTAGCAACTGAATTAAGAGAAGCAATTGCGCCATTAGTATCTCTTCCATGCATTGGATTAGCTCCTGGTGCGAAAGGTACACCTTTTTTTCTACCGTCTGGTGTGGCACCTGTTTTTTCACCATATACAACGTTTGAAGTTATTGTTAGTACTGATAATGTTTGTTCGGCATCACGATATGTTGGATGTTTTTTTAATTCACTAGAAAATTTATTTACTATTTCTATAGCGATATCGTCGACTCTATCATCATCATTTCCATACTTTGGAAAGTCACCTTCTATTTCAAAATCAATACATAATCCGTCTTTATCACGTTTTGGTTTAACTTTAGCGTATTTTATTGCGGAAAGTGAATCAGCTACAACGGATAGTCCAGCTACACCATAGGCCATATATCTATGAACTTTTGTATCGTGTAAGGCCATTTGTCCAGCTTCGTATGCATATTTATCATGCATGTAGTGTATTATGTTCATACTATCTGAATAGATTTGAGCTACTTTTTCTAGTACCTTGAAGTATGCTTGTTTTA
Source organism: bacterium (assembly GCA_963589235.1). GTDB lineage: Bacteria > Bacillota_I > Bacilli_A > RF39 > UBA660 > CAG-877. Next base: position 5,744 of record CAVAJX010000001.1, read on the forward strand.
CTTTTTTATAATCTAGATATTCATCATCCATTAATTCTATATTTTCTAATACTTTATCTTTTTTAATTTCATCAATGCCACCGTTGATACTATAAAGAAGTGCCTTGGCAAGATTACATCTAGCCCCAAAGAATTGCATATCTTTACCAAGTCTCATTGCGGATACACAGCACGCTATGGCGTAATCACTACCATAAATATCTCTCATTAAATCGTCATTTTCATATTGAATAGCATCTGTTTCTATAGACATTTTGGCACAGTACTTTTTGAAGTTTTCTGGTAATTTTTCTGACCAAAGAATAGTTATATTTGGTTCTGGTGCTGGATCTAGATTAGTTAGTGTATGTATAAGTCTATATGATGTTTTTGTAACTAAATGATCTTTATCGTTTAACATACCGGCAATACTACAAGTTACCCAGGTTGGATCTCCTGAAAATAGTGCATCATAGTCAGGTGTACGTAAGTGACGTACTAGTCTTAATTTTATAACAAATTGATCGATTAACTCTTGAGCTTTTTTCTCTGTTAGAATTCCATCTTCAATATCTTTTGTTATATATATGTCGAAGAAAGCATCAACTCTACCTAAACTCATAGCGGCACCATTATTTTCTTTAATTGCTGCTAGATAGCCAAAGTATGTCCATTGAATAGCTTCTTTAGCGTTTCTTGCTGGTTTAGAAATGTTAAATCCGTATGACTTAGCCATGTCTTTTATTTCTTCTAATGCTCGATATTGTTCGGCAACTTCTTCACGTAATTGAATTAGGTCATTTGTCATAGGACCAGTTAGATTGTTCCAGTCTTTTTCTTTTTGTTCTTTTAAATAATCTATTCCATATAGAGCAATTCTTCGATAATCACCAATGATTCTTCCTCTTCCGTAAGCATCTGGTAATCCTGTTAGTAGACCAACATGTCTTGCTTTTCTTATTTCTTCTGTATAAGCATCAAATACACCATCGTTATGTGTTTTTCTAAATTCGTTTAAATATTTATCTACGGTTGGATCTAATTTATAGTTATAAGCATCAAGTTCTTGATATATCATTCTTATTCCACCGTATGGATTTACTATTCTTTTTAATGGAGCATCTGTTTGTAGACCGACTATTACGTTGTCATCTTTACAAATATATCCAGGTTTAAAAGAATTAATGCCAGACATGTGTTTTGTATCTATTGATAGTACATGTTTTTTTAATTCCTTTTTTAGTAATTTTTGACATGTATCCCAAACTGTTTTTGTTTTAGCACTTGGTGTTGTTAGAAATGATTCATCGCCGTCGTATTTTGTATAGTTTGTTTTTATGAAATTACTGACATCTATTGTTTCTGTCCATTTTCCTTCTTTAAATCTTTTCCATTGTTCCATTATAATATCATCCTCCTACTTTTAGTATAACATATTAGTTTGAATTTTATTAGTTTTAGTGTCGTTGTTTCCTTTTATTTACACTGGATTTTTTGAGTGTTTTATGTTATAATACAGCTACATGGGGCTGATTTGGTTTCGACGGGAATATTAGAGCATAGATGGCAAGTCGAATGTCCACGTCACGGGCACAAAAAAATAAATGCAAAAAATTTAAAAAATGCAGTTGCTAACATGTTTGGTACTCGCCAAGCTGTTGCTTTTGCCTAATAATAATATAGGTCTGCGCTTTCTTTAGTTTTTATCTACGGAATTATAGAAGGTTCATTTTAGTAGGTTATAACTATTTTTTGCCTAGAAAATAGGAAGAATTAATTGGCTGGTATATTGTCTTGGTCGTTAACTACTTGGATGATGTATAAGAATAATTAGTTAACTAAGCTTGTAGAGGTTTATGTAGCTTTATTTTCGGACAGGAGTTCGATTCTCCTCAGCTCCACCAGGTTGATAGGAAACTCGAACTTTTCGAGTAGTAATAAATACTAACTAGAAATAGTTAGTTTTTTCTTTAATAAAGGAAAGTGATTGGGTTATGATAATAGAAACTAAAGTACTTGTTATAAGTGATAAAATAAACAAAAGGTAGATATGATTTGCAGTATTAAAGTTGATATTGATTTTATGGCTTATGAATATACTACTGCTTTAAATGGTTGAATGATTATAAGAATAATGGTCGGTGTAATTCAAAATGAAATTGAAAAATTTGATAAGAAGTTTGCTTAAGATTCACTTACAAAATATATTATCGAATGAGTTATATAAAGGTGATTTTACAAAAAAAAAGATCACTGCATTTTAGGACCTTTTTTTGATAAATTATCAGTAAATTTATATGTCTTTTCAAAATCTCTTTGTGAAAGTCCACACATATCATCGATATTTGTAATATTAATGTAACCATCAGCGGCACTTTGCATACTAGAATCCGAGTGATTTAAAATAATGTTGTCTGTAATTTGAATAAAAAATTGAGGTTCTCCTTTTGGCTTATATAGACTAGGATTTATTAGGTCTGTTTCATATTTGTTTTTAAATGTTGTATCATCAATAATCCATTGATAAGGATATCCATTATTGTCTATTATAATATTTCCTTGTTCATCAATTTTAGTAACAATCCATCTTGGTTGATTTGTTTGAGCATCTATTTGAACTTGTGCAGTCTTTTCTTGAATTTCGTTTCCTTTGGAATCAGTATTCCAAGAAACAACAGTTTCACCAATGCTACCTTTTCTAGCAATATTCTAGTGATTTTTTCAGCTTGTCTTGGCACCATAGTTCCATTTTCAATACCTTGTTTTACATACCTTGATACTTTAACTTATAGTTTTCCATATCTTTTACTGCTCTTGTTATTTATTATAAAATGTATCAGTGCTTTTTATTTTTCCTCTTTTATTTCTTTAATCCAATTGGGATTATATTTTGAATTTAATTCTTTATTTGTTGTTTTATTATAACATTTAACAATAGATTTTTTTACTTTAACACCAGGTTTAAAACATCCATTAATATACATGTAACATGAAAATAAAATTGCTACTAATAAATACTTATCATTTTTTACATAAATTTTAAAATTATGTAAATCATTATAAATGATTGTCTCTTTATTTATTTGAGATATTTGGTTTTCATTTAAGTAAATTGTATTCTTAACCTCTTTACCAAGTCCAATTCCATATTCTTTATAATATTTTCCCTCATAATTTAATTCATTATAGGAATATTTACTAAATAGACTTGTTTTTTTATCTACTTGATATATTTCTCCTACTTTTTTCCCAGATACAATTACTTGATATGTTTTAAAATTTTTGTTTTTTTCATGCAAATTATTTATATTTTTTAATTCAAATTGTATGTTATTATAAAATCCCTTTAAAGAAACTTCTGTTGAACCTAATCTTCCTTTGACATTGATTGAACCTAATATATTTTCATTAGAAATTATATTGAAGTTTGCTTCAAACATTTCTTTATTTTGTTGTTTTATATCTAATATCATAAATTATACCTCTAATAAAAAAATAATTGTTTTCTATTTTTTTGTAACTTTCTATAATTTTTTTGTTTATTTATGATTATTTTTTTCAAAGGGTAATATACATGCTACTACTGTAAATATTGTTCCAAAAAGTAACATTGTAAATCTTCCTATTCCATCTATTTCAGTAATAATTCCATAATCCAATATACCTATACCAAAAAGCATTAATGTTATTTTAAAAATATTTTTTTTCATATTTTACTTCCTTTTTTTTATTATAACATTATTTTATATTTTAACCTAATTCTTTGATGATT
>CAVAJX010000002.1:0-2478 GCA_963589235.1 bacterium
TTGACATTCCTTTTTGTGATAACCATAAAGTTTCATCTTTATAAATAGCATCTACTATAATATTACCTTCATTATTTTTATATATAATTAATTTATTGTCTTCCATAAATACCTTCCTTTCCTTTAGTTTTTCATAATTCATACACTTATCAATTTAAATTAAAACTTATTAAAAAAATGTTCAAAAATGTAAAAATCATTTAGTAAAAATACTCTTTATTTTCAAGAGTTTAAAAATGTTTTTTCATAACTCCCCACTTACCAGTTGATACTCGTTGATGGTAAACTTTTTGTATCTTCGTTAATTTTTTTATTCTTTCTCATTTCTCTTTTTTGGTGCATATCCATTATTTATCACTTCTATTCTCTATCATTCTTGCTTCATTTAAAAAATTATCAAAATCTGATTTATATAATTTATCTTGTTTAATTTTAAATTTATCATACTCTTTATAAGCTAATTCTTGTGCTACTTTTGCAGATATTTTCCCAGCATTGCGTAATATCTCTTTACCATTAAATTGCAAAAATGCATTCAATTTTTCTACCCAATCTTTCATAGTCATAGCATTATGATTTTCTGCTTGTAATTCTGCATAATCTAAATACATTGTTACTATTCTATTCAAATCTTTTAATTCCTTTTCATTTAAATAGTTTTTTGCAATGTCCACGTCATATTTATAGATTGGTCCATCAGGAGAATTTTTCCAATTGGTTAGTCCCATATTTTCTTTTTCTGAATCAACCCTGTTATATATTATTTCAGCTGCGGTATTACCAGTTATTGCATAGTGTAATTTATTTTGAACTGTTTTAAAAAATTCTTTTGTTATTTCTGAATCTTTATCATAATCTACACTACAAGAAGAATATATATCTGTTATTTTTTGATAAAATCTTCTCTCACTTGAACGAATATTCCTAATTCTTTCAAGTATTTCTTCAAAATAATCCTCGCCAAATATGTAATTAGGATTTTTTAATCTTTCATCATCCATAACTACACCTTTTATCATATATTCTTTTAATATTTTAGTAGCCCAAATTCTAAAGTTTGTTGCTTTTTTTGAATTTACTCTATATCCAACTGCAATAATCATATCAAGGTTATATATCTTTACAGGTTTTTTAGAATTATCAACGTCGGTTTTTCCGACGGTGTTATTTTCGTCAAGTTCACCAGTATTTAATATATTATTAATATGTTCTGTTATTGTGCTTCTTCCTACGCCAAACAATTCTGCAATCAAATTTTGAGTAAGCCATATATCGTTATTTATTAACATTACACTAACCTTAACGTCATTGTTCGAATCTCTATATATTAAAAAATCATGATTAGTTATTTGTAAGTTTTTATTGTCCATATGTTATTCTCCTTTCTATTAATTTTTTTATTTAAAATCAATTTTAACATTTTTATATTTATCAATATAAATACATTTTACTTTATTTTCTAATTCTAATCTAGTAATATTAGTTAAATTTAATTTTTCATTTATAATTTCAATTAACCCATTTTCAATAATAGATTTATTATTTTCACTTAAAAAACTCTCCTATAAATTTAAATCAAAAGCTTATTTTCTAACTTTACTCTTTTGATATACATATTCTTCAATATGCATTTGATGTCCATAGTCACTTACATCATCTACTTCCTGTAATCCTCTAAACATCCTCATAAAAATAACATTAAAAGGAGTATATCTACTTCCTGAATTACGGAATCTAACTCCTATCATTCCTAAAGTATTATATTCTCTATCATATCCTTCAATATATTGTTGTGTCCTAAATTCAATTAAAAACTTGTCTTCACATTTTTTAATAGAAACCATATTAGCCGCTTCAAAACCAGTTTCATCTGATACCCAAGTAACAGTTCCATCATCACTATCATATAAGTCATTATAGTGTGACATATTATATTTTCTTTCTCGTATCTTTTGGAATTTCACATCTGATGAAGTTTTTATCTCCTCATCACCAAAAATATTAATAGTCCCTATGTCATATAACAATTCTTCAAACAGTGAATATATTTGATAGTTTTCTTTAGTGATTTCAAAATAATCATAGGCATATTCTTCAGCCTCAATACAGTCAGTATTTCTAATAATCCAATGTAAATCTCCCGTACCAGCAAATACTATTGATAAAGTTTTATTTTCATCTACTAAATGAATATCTTTAGTACCATAATCATTATTGCTTAATATTACTATCACAAAAACTCTCCTCTTAGTTCAATACCATATATTATAACACCAGTTTTATTTTGTTCCTATAAGTTTCTTACTTTCTGTTAATCCTTTTTTAAAATGTTACCATATCATTAGTTAAAATGTTACCAATAAATAATGTATAATATCTCTTTGGAAAGGAGATATTTTTATATGCATAATAAAGAGTATGCATCCCGACTTTTTCAGTTACAAAGTTTAAAAATGTCTATTTTTTGTTGTAAATAGG
>CAVAJX010000003.1:0-16821 GCA_963589235.1 bacterium
CCAATTCATTTATCATTAGTTTTTGGTTCCACCAACACTATTTGACATTGAACCTTTATATATCTTCTCCCAACTTCTCATAAACATCATTACTAGCATTATAATCTGCTAACTGATCAGAAAACATTGTATTAAATGCTGGTTCAGACTTTTTCTTAACATCTTCATAAATATTTTTACTATTTATAATAGCGTTTTTTACATCCATAATATTTACTTCTTTTCTATTATCAAATAAAGCATTAGAAAAAGCTTGTTGAACTATTGTTAAAGAAACATCTGGATATCTAGAACCTATTTCATAAATACGTTTATATTCACTCGTAATATCTGTAATAAACTCCATTATTTTTCTTTGTACATATGAAGAATACATAAGTTTAGCACCTGTTCTCTTCTCTATCTTTGGCAAAGTACCAATTAATATTTCTACATTTTCATCTCTTGTAGGTTCAGCAACATCTACCTTTTGAAAACGTCTAACAAATGCCTTATCACGTAAAATATATCTTTCATACTCTTCTGTTGTCGTAGCACCAATAACTTTTATATCACCACGATCTAATGCCGGCTTAAACATATTAGCAAAATCCATTGATTCACCTTTACCAATTAAAGTATGTATTTCATCAATAAAAAGTATTAAATTAGTCTTACTTTTAATTTCATCAATTAAAGTTTGTACCTTTGCTTCACCCGTAACAGGATCAACACCAAGCAGTGCAGATGTGTTAACTTTAATTACTTGATAATTAGCTAAACCATCAGGTACTAGATTATTTTGGATACAATATGCAAGTCCTTCAACAATAGCTGTTTTACCAACACCAGGTTTACCTACTAAAATAGCAGACTTATCAGGAGTAAGTAAAATAAGAATCAATTCTTTTATTTGTTGATCACGACCAATGGCTGGATTAGTAATATACTTTTTATTTAAAAAATTCTCACCGTAGGTATCTAATATACTTAATCTTTTTTTCTTTATATCAAATTCTTCATTCATAAACATTTCTCCCAACAAATCAATTATAACACAAAATCACTTACTTTACATCTATAGGATTAACATGTATAACAGTTAAATAAATTTCTGGAAATAAAGAATCAATTTCCTTCTCTAAACTATTCGCAATTTCATGACTTTCAAAAGTCGATAAATTTCCATCTACAAAAATAGTAAAAGATATTTGATACATATAACCAACTGGTGTTGAATTAAAATGATTAACTTTTTTTATTTCTTTATGATTAGTAATTACTTTATATACTTTTTCTTTAGTATCCTCATCAATAGATTTATCCATTAATACATCATAGCTTTCTATAAATATTTTATAAGCTACAATAAATATCCAAATAGAAATAAATATACCAACAACACTATCAACAAAGTAAATACCATAATAACCAAGTACACAGGAAACTAAGTTTAAACTTGTAAGTATACAGTCATTTCTATGATCATTTCTATTAGCTTTTAATAATAAACTTTTATTTTTTTTATATAATCTATTTACATATAAATAAAGACAAAGTTTAGTAACAATAGTTATAATACAAACAACAATTAAAAATATACTAAAATTAGCTTTTTGTAATGTAAATAAATTAATAACAGAATCCTTAAATACATTAAATACCATCACTATCATGATAATACTAATTAACATAGAATATATATATTCAGCTTTACCATGTCCTAAATTGTGATCATTATCACTTGGCTTAGATGCAATTTTTTGTCCTAAAAATGTCATTATTGAAGATAATATATCAGAAGCACTATTAAATGCATCAGCAATCATCGCTTGACTACCAGAAACAAACCCTATAATACTTTTTATTATCATCAGAAATGTATTACCAAAAATACCAAGTAAACTAGCTTTTTTTATTTCTTTAAATTTCATATATCTCTACCTTATTCTATTTCAAATTTATTTTCTTTAATTATATCAAATTCACAAGGATAAATAATAGTTTTTTCATTATATAAATCATTTTGTTTTATATCAAGAACTCTCTCTATTGTAGGAGAAGTATTAACTGTTACAATTTTAGAATTAACTTTCTTAATAAACATTGAAGCATTATTCATATCCTTAGTAAATATAGAAGCTCCATACGATGACTTACTCAGATTTATCTGACCTATTGCCTCTTCACAATCACCAACATATATTGCCATATCAGCTTTTATTCCAACATGTTCTTTTACATATAAAGTAAAATTAATTCCTAAAGATATAATCTCATTAATAAATGAAACATTATCACTATCTTCTACATAAATATTATAATTAGCATAATCAAGCAATAAAACCGGATAATGACTATTAATTAAAACTTCTTTTTGTCTTTCCTCTTCGCAACAACTAATAACTAAAGAAAAACTATTAGTACAATTAAGTATCTCTAAAGAAGAAGAAATATATTGTTGTATCTGTAATGGATTAAAATCAGACTTTTCTAAAACACTTTGTATAAAAGTAATAAATAAAGTATTAAGAGCAAAGTTATAAGAAGGATAAGTAAAAACAACTGAATTATTAGCTAAAATATTCCTAATAATTAGTTCAAGCAAAACATAAAAATCCCCATCAAAAACAACTAAGATATTTCCCTTATTATATATTTGTATACCATAAATTATCTTTCTATTTTTATCATGTTTAGACAAGGTAACAGTACCATACACTAAGTCTTCTAAAAGAACTCTTTCAAATATATTATCTATTACTTTAAAATCTATTTTTTTACCAGTTTTATTTTCAATATCAATATCATTAGTATTAAGTATTAAGTCTTTATTTTCATCTATAATCTTTTTATAAGTTAAAACAATATCTTTATAATTAACATTATCCCTATAATTAATACTATTCAAACTATTTTTAACTATTGTTACATAATTATCTTGTTCCATGTTTTTCTCCTCCTTCCTTACTTTTTTCTAATGATTTATTAATCATCTTTTCTTGTTTATCATTCATTTCCAAATTAAATTTAATATCACCATATTTAGAATTAAGTTGACTAAGAGCATTACCTATTTGCGTAGAAACACGATCCTCAATATCATAATTTCCAAATAAATTCATATTGGTATTAAAGAATAAATCACATACTTCTACTCCATCATCACTAACATCATAAATAATTGCAAAGTTAGGATTCATCATTACTTTAGCAGGATTACGTGTCCTATAATAATTAGAAAAAGTTTCACACAAATTATTTGTAGATAAAATATCACTGGTGACAAAATTTTTCTCTTTAGTTTCTCTTTCTAAATCACATAATGTTAAAACCAATGATCTATCTAAATTAAAATCTTTATCAGTATATTCATCATAAGTATCTTTATAAATAAAAATATCATCAACATGAGATAAATCGTCATCTCTTTTAACATCTGCTAAAATAAACTGTTCATTAGCATCACTATAAATTCCATAATTAAATTCTGCTGGTACTTTATCATTTAAAATTGGATTTTTAGAATTTAAATCTTTTTCAAGATTACGGTTAACAACCGCAGCACTTTCATTATATCCTTTACCAACAGTAACTTTCGAAACTCTTAATTTATATTCTTCATCACTAATTTTACCAGTGTTATGTAAGTAAGAAAAATTCTCATTGTCTATTTGAATTATCTCATTAGCAACTTCTTTATAAACCTCTAGAATTTGATCAGTAAAATTAGAAAGACTACCAGCTTTTTTTGTTGCTACTGAAACAAAATGCGAAGATTTTGGAAATTCAATATCATCAAAACAAACTAAATTTTTATCTCTCCATACCCAGCTTTGAGCAACTATATTATTTTCATCATCTCTAACAACAAAAACACGTCCATTATCCTTTGTCATACTATGTACCATACACCAAGCACCAGCTTCACCAATATCTTGACAACAACCAGTGTGATAACCAACTGTAAGAGCCAAAGGATCATCTAACTTTAAAACCTCATAAGTAAACTTTTCCCTTTTACCAGAAACTCTAGGTATACTACTGTAACATCTTACTTTTCCATAATCATATACTTTTTGTAATTTCAAAAAAGCTTCTTCCGGATAACCTGTAATTGTCACAGTTTGAGCAAGACCAATATTACCAGATTCCACATTATTATAATTACCAACCCCAAGAGAAGCAAACAAACTTTTTAAATCATAATTACCAGAGCGATATAAATGTCTATAATTATCAAATCTTTCCTGTAATAAAGGTAATCTTTTATAATAATTAGGATCATTTGAAACTTCAGATAAATTATCTAAAATAAAATCTCTAAAATCAGGATCATACTTCATATCAAGTCCTGAAAAAGCAAAATGAGCTCTACTTGGAGATAAAACTTTTTCAAAATTAACAGTTTCCATAAAATTTCTTATTGCTTCAATCGTTCTAGGATATTTATAAGGATTGATATTTAATTTATAATCATTTTTTTCAGAATAAAATTTAAAAAAAACAGATTCATTATTATCTATAGATAATCCTTCACTCTTCATACATTCTAAAATATTATTGTATTGAGAAAAACCAGGAGGAAGTGTAAAATTCTCCGAATAAACTAAATCATTAGCAGAAATAATAGACTTTTCATAATTTCTAAGTTCAAACATTTCATCAACATTCAACGTATTAGGTATTCCATATATAATACTGTTAATCTTATTCATAGCTTTTCTATCACCATGAAAAACTCCAAAAATATATGCCATTTTTAAAAGTGTTTCTTGTTTATTATCATCAGCAAAAAACCTTTTATTTTTAGAAAGAATAGCCCAGTCTTTTTTATATTCAAAAAACCTATCAGCTTCATTAAAGTCAAAATTAAGCATAACAACAGAACTAGGTATAAAAGTAGAACTAGTTTTTAAATACCAATCATAGATTAAATCACCCTTACCTCTAAGAAACATATCATCAATAGTCTTAGCTTTATGTAATAATAATTTATTTGCTTTCTCACCAAACAACTGATAAAAATCATTAATTTCTTTTTTATAATAATACATAGAATTAGAAAGAGCTAATTTAAGATCAACATTTTCTAAATAAGGCAACCAAGATACATTAGAAGCAATTCTATGAAAAGTTAAATTACCAGAATAAAAAGTATTTTTCAAATCATCAGGTGCATCATCATCTAAAAACATTGCTTTATATTCTTCACCCAAAATATTTTTATCAGAATGTCTATATAACATAGCACCAGAAAGGATACATTTTTTTATTTGAACATCAATAAACTCTTTAAGTCCAGAAACATCATTATTATTAATAAGTTCTTCTAAATAATCATTAGACACATAAATAGGAACTTCAGTCAATCTGTTACCAAATGTCGTTATAAAATCAAATGTTTTCTCACTTGAACCAAAATTTTTAACAATAGTATCATAAATACTACTTCCAGGTTTATAAAAAGAATTAAAGCAAAGATTCATATCTTTACCAAGTAAATATTTAACATATTCTGGATGTTCTTTAACATCATCAAATGTCAACATCTTTTTATAAAATAATTTTTTTAAATCATCTGGTGCATCATTATCTAAAAAAACATCATTATGTTTATCCTTAAACTCATCTGAAAAATACTGATCCCAATTATATACTTTATAAGATTTAATATAATTATAAATTTTATCTTCCATATAATCATTAAAATCAGAATAATCATCAAAGTCACTAGTAAAATGCAATGAATAATCTATACTATTTAAAAATAATGCATAACGAGAAAAATTTTCAAGTACTTTAGCATTTCCATATTTTAAAGCTAATTCTTCCAATAATTGATCTGGAAATATATTTTTAAATGTAGATGTTTCAACAAATCTACAAGGTAAGTATACATTATCTAAATAAGGTAACCAGGATTCATTATAGTGTAAATCAGTAAATGATAAATTTTTAGTGTAAAATAATTTTTTCAATTCTTCAGGAGCAGAGTCAGAAATAAATAAATCAGATAATTCTTTTCTAACATTACCAGTTAAAAATTCATAAGAAATCGTATTTCTATCAACTAATCTTCTCCGTAATAATTCATAAAATTTTTTACTACTAACATTATAATAAACAGGTAAATCAGGATAATATAAAATATTTAACAAATTCTTTCTTACAGACTCATCATTAACATCATATTCCGAAAAAAAGCTTTTTATATTAGAAAGACCATAACATCCTAGTAAATCACTAATTTCTTTATTAATAACAATAGTATTATCATCTACCATATCTAATAAAGTCCAATCTTCAATTTCTAAAAATTTAAAACCAAATTTTGAAAAAAGATCTTCGTATTCTTCTATTTTAGTACTAATTTCAAACCTAGGCAAAGTATATATAATTGTTTTTCTAAAAATTTTATCAATTAAATCATTATTAAAACTATCTAGCATTATGCCAAGATTAAAATTTAATTCTCTTAGAAATAAAGGAACAGGTATTTTACTTTCTAAAGCATCTAAAAAATCCTCATACTCTTTTAACAATTCAATAGTTTTATTATATCCAATATTTACAGCTATTCCTCTAGGGCCAAAATCATAACCTAATAATGTTAAATTATAATTATTAAAATCTTTAGAATAATCAATAATTTCTTTATAACCTAATGAATTACTAAATAATCCTTTATATTTATTTATGAATGGCTGAGAAAAATGTTGATTATAATTATACATAAAATTAGCAGAATTATCCATAATATATTTTCTCTGTAATGAAAAGACTTTTTCTCTTTGACTACCAATATCTTTTTCTAAAAGTTCAGTTAAAGTTTCATCTTTATTACTAGAAAAAATGTTGTTAAAATCAATCAATAAATCATTATTACCATTTAGTAAAAATAAAGAGTTACGTAATCCAATTTTAGAAGATAAATTTATAAATTCTGAAGAAAAATATTGATCTCTAAAAATATTATCCCTATCACCTAATTCCATTTTTATTAAATCAGAAATAGTTACTTTATTTTCAATTACTTTTCTTCTAAAAGATTTATCAAAGTACTCAGATAAAAATAAATGAGAATATTTTTCAACAACATCAACAGAAAAGCTATCTTTTTCATAAAAATAGTTGAGCTTAGAAAGATTAGATATATTACATCCAACAGCGTAAACTTTTCCAAAATCATAAGATTTTCTATCCCTAAATTTTAAAATATTAAAATCCAAATTAGCATTAGTATAAGAAAAAGAAATATTAGATGACTCATCACCAATGAAAGTAATACCATCATAAAAAGATGAAGGAATACTACTTAAATCATATGATAATAATTTATTTTGTAAACTCAAATATTCAAAATCATCTATTTTAGCATAAGAATTAATAAGTTTATTTTTTAAAGTTAAAAATTCTTCTTCATTAATTATCTTTCTCATAAAATCAATCCTTTATATATTAATTTAAACCAGAACTTAGTGCAAATTAAATTTATTCATTACAATCATATCCGTACTCTTTTCATATTATTTTATTTGCTTTGATAGTATACTTCAATTTACAAACAAAAAACATCTACAGCACTTGACTTAATATACTACAATGCACACATACGTTTGTTAATAGGCAAATTCATATATTTATTTTTTTTAAAGAACAAAGACTGTATCTATTTTTAAAATAAATTACAGTCATCATCTGTCAAAATATTATTTATTTTCTTTTTCCTTGTCTTTGTCTTTATCTTTATATTTTTCTTTTTTCTTTTTCTTCTTTTTACCATCTTCCTTAGGAATATCTTCTTCTTTATTTTTCTTCTTAACAACATCCGCAACACTCTCAGCTGAAATTTCAGTTACATTTAAAGGTTCATCTTCTTTTACTTTCTCAACAACTTCTTCACTTTTGCTGTTAACTAATTCACTAACCTCAGGTGGAAGAATATCTCTTGCATTAATATCTTGTACATCCTTTTGTTCTTCTTCTGTTTTTTCTTCAACAACTTCTTCTACATCATCTACTTCTTTAGCGTCAATCTCCTCAATTTCATTTTTCTCTTCTTCTTCTCTCTTTTTTAAAATATCTTCATCAAAATTCTCATCAACATCTTCTTTAGTTAATTCTTCTAAAGGTACTTTTTCTTCTTCTTTAACTTGAGGTATCATAGCCAATTTATTTTGAAGTTCAACTTCCAATAATTTAATTTTATCTCTTTCAGCATCAAGTTGAGCCAATACTTTTTTCTTATATTTATTTCTACTAAGTAATAATAAAACAATAATGATTGCCGAAATAACAAATAATGCAGAAGAAACAATTAACATTATATAAGTAAATGAACTCGTAGAAACATTCTTCCCATCACTACTATTAACATTATTAACGAATAAAACATAATCCTTATAAACACCAGATTCAGCTGTAACTCTAATAACAATAACACCATTTTTTCCAATATTATTATTACCATAAATTTTTACAGATGAATTATTATCTACAACAACAGTTGTAATATCAAGTTTATTAGTTGTAATATCACCAATTTTATATTCAAAAACATCACTCGAAAAATTTATATCATATCCAGAAATTTTTAAACTTGATAATAAAGCATTATCAGATAAAATATTTTCTAATTTATTAACATTAATTTTATAAATGGTACTACTCCCATCCTCTGCAGTAACTACAATTTCAAAAGTATTTAAACCCGTTTCTAAAGATAAATTATCAGGTAATTTAACAGTAGCTTTACTATCATTAGGTACAGCTTGAATTTCAATAGTAGAAGTGTTACTAGAAACATCTATATTATATTCTAATGTACTAGAAACAAAATCAATTGATGAAGAACTAACAGTAAGAGACTTTAATGATGAATCACTACTTTTAACAACAGGTGCAGGTTCTGGCTCTGGTTCAGGTGTAGGTGTTGGAGTTGGATTATCACTAATAACTGATATTGAAACACTCTTATTAGAAACAGAAACTGTTTCCCCAGATTCCCCTGTAAAAGTAATACCGGACATAACAAAATTACCATTACCAGCGCTATTAGCTTTTAAATATACTGTACCAATTTCAAAAACACCAGGTTTCTTATCATTAGATGACAATGAAAGATTAGGCCATTCGGTTTTTACATCCCATATTCTTTCAGCACTAAATTTATCAATCGAAACAGTTCCAGATGCAGATATATTAGCAAAAATCATCGAAATTTGCCCATCAGAAGAACCAGACACACTACATTTAACTTGTTGCCCAGGTTTAACAGAAGTACTGTTACAACTAATTGAAAGATCACCAGATAAAGCTAACAAATCAACTGGCAATAATAAAGTAAAAACCGTAACTAAATAAAATATAATTTTTTTCATAAATAGCCTCCTACTCATCCTATCATACCAATTATACCAAATATCAAAAAAAAAGAATAGATAAAACTATTCTAAAAATTATAAATTTTCTTGATCAACAATATTCTTAACTGTAAAACGTCTATTCAAATCATATACTATAGCGTTTAAAAGTATTAGTATCAATAATATAGATGTGAAAGCCAAAGCTATTCCAAATGATTTATATAATAAATAACATAATCCAGCTAATACAATAAACATAAATATAGAAATACCCATAACTATAAAGTTATTAGAATTTTCTCTTAATGCATTAAGCTCATCATCCCATACTAACTTTGGATTAATAGAATCAATTATAATACCTAAACTACAAATAAATAGGATTGCTAAAAAGCTAATAATTAAGAAAATGAACATCGCAGATACTTTTAATCCTATAACTAAATAAAATATTAAACTAAATACATTAACACCAACAAAAGCAATTATAAAACTAACTAATAATTTTACTGAAACTTGACTACTATAATCCATTGGAATATATTTCATAAAGTAAAAGTTTTTTCCTTCTCTAGAAAAAGAAGATGATGCAATACTATTAAGTGCTGGTAATAAAATTGAAACACCTATTACAAACATAAATATTATGATTAATGTATTATTATCAGTAGAAGTAACAAGATTCTTTAATTCAATCAATGCAAGATCAGGAAACTTAAGCTTACAAATAATATAAACAAATATTGGCCAAATAAAATTAATTAAAATGCAGTTCAAGAAATATGAAGGAGTTCTAAATAAAGTACGAACCTCTTTCTTTAAATATGAATTAGTAGGACTCTCGACTTTAATATTTTTTAAAATATTACTACTACTCTTCTTAGATGCTGTGTCTTTAGAACTTAATCCAATAACACCTTTAAAATAACAAACATCAGCTAATCCTAAAAGTACTACTATAAATCCAATATTAACTAGAATATAAAGAAATAATGAACTAATACTACCTGTAACAAGAGTATCTATAAATAAATTAATATGTGGAAGAATTCCTCTCATAACATGTAAAAATGTTTGATCACCATTAACAAATCCTTCTATATAAAGCTCTAAATCAAAATTTTGTAATGCTCCTAAAAAATATACAAATAACATTAAAATTACTAATACAAATCCTAGTCCTACTTTTCTAATAGTCTCTTTATTTTTAATAAGTCTTGTAAAACTCATAATTAATAAACTAATAATAGAACAATATATAATTGGTATTATTGGTAAAGTAATCATCCCAAGAATTCCTAATAAAAAGTTTTTAAAAGGAAGTCCAAGAGCAAAGAAGAATCCAACAACACTAAAGAATATAACTAAAAGTTGTACCAAACTCTCTGCATAAAATATTGAAGCTACTTTTGCACCAACAATTTGACGAGCACTAATTGGCAATGGTAACAAATTTTCAATATCACCAGTAAAGTAAAGTTCATTGAGTACTACACTAAAAGAAAATATAAAAGTAAATACACAAAGCAAAATACACATAAATTCTAATCCAATAGTTTCATAATTATATTCAATTAATGAACTAGTAACAGAATAAACAAATAAGCCTGAAACTACAACAAATGGTAATATAATGATTAAGCTAACAAATGCTAACAAAATTTTAGTAACAATCATTTGTTTTTTAGTACTTGGCTTAGTCATAGAAAGTGACCTTATAAATACTTTCGCTAAAGACAAGTAATTAGTCATTTTTAATTACCTCCATGAATAATTTTTCCAAGTCTTTCTTATCGTATTTATCTTTTAATTCTTTTAATGTACCTACAAAAACAATTTTTCCTTTATCGATAATTGCTATTCTATCACATAACTTTTCAGCAACTTCCAAAACATGTGTAGAGAAAAATACAGCGTTACCTTTATCAGCATGTTCTCTCATCATCTTCTTAAGTTCAAATGCTGATGTTGGATCAAGTCCAATCAACGGTTCATCTAATATCCAAACAGCTGGATCATGTACTAAAGCCGCAACTACCATCATTTTTTGTCTTGTACCATGAGAATATCCTTGCATAGGTTTATCTAAAACGTCACTCAATCCAAAACGTTCACCAAATAGTTTAATACGTTTTTTTCTAAGAGTAACAGGAACATTATAAATATCCGCGATAAAGTTAATAAACTCTATTCCTGTAAGTTTTAAAAACATATCTGGATTATCCGCAATATAGCCAATGATTTGTTTAGCTTTTAAACTATCTTTAACTATATCATAACCATTAATTGTAATAGTCCCAGTATCAGGAACTAAAATACCGGTCATCATCTTAATAGCCGTAGTCTTACCAGCACCATTTAATCCAATAAAACCAACTATCTCACCATCATTAATTTCTAAATTTAAATTATCGATAGCCTTAATATTACCATTATAAGTCTTACTAACATTTTTTATCTCTATCATATATAATCCTCCTACAATAACAAATATAACACACAAAATATATAAATACAAATTAATTAAATTATAACAAATAAAATACTCGAAATATGTATTTTAATAGAAAAACATCACTACAACAACCATTATAGTGATATTAATATATTATTTATTTTCTAAGTATTTCATAATTGAATAAGCCGCATCTCTTCCTTTACGACAAGCCCAAGCTACAGTAGATTTTGTTCCTGTTAAGTCACCTGCTGCAAATATTTTTTCATCTGAAGTTTGATCATTATCATTAGTAGATAAATATCCATTCTCTTTTCTTTCTAAACCAAGAGTATCCAAAACATCATCATCTGCCTTAGATCCTATTGCCATCATTACATAATCAGCATCAAGTATAAAGTTACTACCCTCTAAGTCAACATATTTTTCTTCATCATTTAATTTAGTCTTTATACATTCAATTTTTTGAACTTTATCTTTACCTAGTATTTTAACAAGTTTTGTTTTATATAAAAATTTAACATCATCAAGAACAGTCTCTTTAATTTCTACCTTTTCAGCAGGCATATCCTCTTTATCTCTCCTATAAAGAATTGTTACTTCTTTAGCTCCTAATCTTTTAACAGTACGAGCAACATCCATCGCAACATTTCCACCACCAATAACAAATACTTTTTTATCAGTATAATCTGGATGAATTGCTTTTTCTAATAACTCATTTCCACCATAAACACCAGTCAAATCTTCACCTGGAATTTCCATCATTTTAGAAATATTTGCCCCAATGCCTAAAAATATTGCGTCATATTTATCTTTAACCTCATCTAAACTAAAGTCTTTTCCTAAAGTCATATTTGTATGAACTTCTATTCCTAAATCTAAAATTTTATCAATGGTCTTTTTAACTAAATCCTTATTAAGTCTAAAAGCTGGTATACCATGATACAAAAGTCCCCCTAAATAATCATGTTTTTCATACAACGTAACTTGATAACCTTCTTTAGCTAAAAATGCTGCACAAGTAAGTCCTGCTGGTCCTGATCCAACAACTAAAATTTTTTTATTTTTCTTACTTTTCTTTAAAAATTTCCAATCATTTTCAATTGCTAAATCACCAATAAAACTTTCAATATCGCCTATTCTTACAGCTTCATAAGAAACTCTTTTTACACAAGAACCTTGACATTGTTTTTCATGTGGACATATTTTTCCACAAATAGCTGGCATAACAGTAGTATTAGAAAGTATTTTAAAAGCTTCTTCATAATTATCATTCTTAACAGCCTTTATAAAGCCAGTTGTATCATTATTTAAAGGACAACCTAATTGACAAGGTTTAGTAACACAAGAAACACAAAAATCAGCTAACTTTTTTATTTCCAATTCTCTTTTCATTACTCATCCTCACCTCTTAACAAATATGATTTATCCTTATAACTTGTATGTAAATATTGATGAGCTAAACTACTACCAACCTCACCATAAAAGTCTTTATAAATTTTAATAATATCTGGGTTTTTATAACTAACTCTTTTCTTCATTTTTTCATCTTCACTATATAGTCCATCAATTCTTTTTAATTTACTATCTTTCATTTCTAACAAAGTAAGCTTAGGTTGTCCACCACCAGCAATACATCCACCAGTACAATTCATTACTTCTATAAATTGATAATCTAACTTTTCATCTTTCATTTTATCAATTAAATTTTTAGCATTCTTCATACCATTTAGTACTGCCACTTTAATTACTTTACCTTCTATTTCAACTTGAGCTTCTTTAACACCAGCCATTCCTCTAACTGAAGAAAAAACTAAGTCTTCATCTTTTAAATCTTTATTTGTAATAAAATGATATGCAGTTCGTAATGCAGCTTCAGTAACACCACCAGTATTACCAAAAATAACTCCTGCACTACTACCAAGTCCTAATGGAGAATCAAATTCACTATCTTCTAAATTAAAAAAATCGATATCATTTTCTTTTATCATTCTAGCAAGTTCTCTAGTAGTTAAAACAAAATCAGTATCTCTCTTAGTAACATTTAATTCTTCTCTTCTTATTTCATATTTCTTAGCTGTACAAGGCGCAATAACTACATTAACTAAGTCATCGGGATTAATATTTTTCACCTTTGCAAAATAAGTTTTAATAGTTGACCCTTGCATCGCAATTGGACTTTTACAAGTTGATAAATTAGGGATAAGTTCTGAATAAAATATTTCTACATACTTTATCCAAGCTGGACAACAAGAAGTAAACATTGGTAAATTCTTATTCTCTTGTATTCGATCAACTAGTTCCATAGCTTCTTCCATAATAGTTAAATCAGCACTAAAAGTAATATCAAAAACATATTTAGCACCAAGTTTTTTTAAAGCACTAATGATCTTTTTATCAACATTAACACCAGGTTCAAGTCCAAACTCTTCACCCAAAGCCACTCTAACAGCAGGAGCAAAACTAAATACAACAGTCTTATCCTTATTTTTCAATAACTTCAAAACCTTCATATAGTCTAACTTTTCAGAAATAGCTTCCGTAGGGCAATAATTAGCACACTGTCCACAGTTGATACAAATAGGCTTTTTAGTAATACCTAATTCATACATTCTAGAAACCGTAACATCATTTCTACATACTCTAACACAATAACCACATTTTATACATTTATCTTCATCTTTTGTAATCGCTACATTATCAGGACTTACTTGCAATGTTAAATCATCGCTATTCATAAACTACCACCAAGCTTTCTTCTATATCTTTACTAATTATAACTAATTATCCATTCTTTGAAAATAGAAAATCAATAAATTGTCACTTCAAATATGTTATAATATTTATTGAGGTGATAACGTGTTAACTTTATATATTCCAGAATTAAAGGACTACTGGTATGAGAAAAAATTAAATGAAGATCAAGATACTATGAGTTATAACGCTGGATACGACGTATCTTACCAAGGATATCATTATGATACTGGCACCATAGATTTCCCAGAAGAAAATTGGCAAAAAACATATGATAAAAGAAAAAATGAAAATAGATTCTTTGCCTACTTAAAAGATGAAGAAAAAAATGAATTCATTGGCTATGTAAACTATCAATTTGATAGTTCTGAAAACTACTACGATTGTAGCATTTTAATAGAAGCATCAAAACGAGGCAAAGGCTATTCAAAAGAAGGTTTAAAGTTACTTTGTGAAGTGGCAAAGAACAACTGTATTAAAGAACTATATGACTCTTTTGAAAAGAATCGTTATCATACCGAAATATTTGAAGACACAGGCTTTAAAGTAGTTAAAGAAACAACTTGGAAAAAGTTTGGTAAAAATGTAGAAGGAGTAATTGTAAAAATAGATTTATAATATAAAAAAAGAAATATTAAAATATAAAAACATATTAAGAAAATGTTTTAAAAAAGATACTGCTCATAGTAGTTGTCAAAATAATTATGAAAATCTAGACCCATCGGCTGGCCATTGTGCCGTAACAGCAATCCTAGTTCAAGAAAAATTCTCTGGAACAATTCATAAAATTAATTTAGGAGATAATGCTCATTACTTTAACATCATAGATAATGAAATAGTAGATTTAACAAAAGAACAATTTGAAAAACCCATAGACTACTCAAACAGCAAAGAAAAGACAAAAGAAGATTTACTTAAAAACGAAAATACAAATAAAAGATATCTTCTTCTAAAAGAAAGAGTAAATTTAGCTTTAATTGATGAAGAAATTTCAAAATGTAATCTTTGTAAAGACTTAGTAGAACACTTTCCAAGTAATAAAACAATATCCATAGGTAAAACAAAAGACATCATAATTTTAGGAGAAACACCAGCTAATACTGGTTGACGTAAATCAGGTATAGCTTGGTATGATCAAAATAAAAAATTACTACCATCAGGAGTAGTAATGCAAAAGCTTTTAGATATTATAAACATAAAATTTGAGGATACTTACTTTTTAGAAGCCATAAAATGTTTTCCAAAAGAAAGAAAAAACCTAAACACTTGTAGTAAAAATTGTAAACAACATCTTATGAGGCAATTAGATGAAATAAAGCCAAAAGTAGTTTTATCATTAGGTGATGCCGCTACCAAAACAATACTTGATATAAAATATAAGAAATTTAATGAAGTTGTTGGTAAAGAATTTATAGTAAATAATATAAAAGTCATACCAATTTATCATCCTTCACCTATATCACCATTAAGTTTTAAAGGAAATGTACCTATATTTGAAAACTTAAAAAAGACAATATAAAAACTAGAGTTTGCAAAACGTCAAATATAAAACTCTAGTTTTTAATTTACAATTTTTCCATTCTTTTCTAGTACTTTTATTATAGCTAAATTACCATGAATCTTATATGAAATATCTTTATAAATATTTTTCTTAAATAAAGCTTTTCCCATTTGACTATTTAAAGATATTTCTTGGATATCACTTTCCAAATCAGGTAAGTATTTGCCAGTAAGTTTTATTTCAAAAACTTCTACATCTGACTCATCATAAATAACTTCAATTTTAAGTGTATCCCCAATATTAATAAGTTCATCTTTCTTTAAGGTATTATCAATTACTTTTAAATGCTTTTTATCACCAAGCATTTTTTCTATTTGAGCACTAACTTTTTTCTCATCACGCATTAACTCTTCATAAGCGAAGTTATCATGCCAGCCATCTCCTACAGCGTTTCTATACTCTTCACTTCCAGATGTCGCAATATTATTCATAGAATTTTTAAGTTTTTCAAAAACATTCATAAATTGTTCATACCCATCTCTATCAACTAATATTTTCATTCATCTCACCTCCTTTAAATATCTGTACGCTATATCATAAGAAAGTTTTAAATTATCATTAGAAATATTAATTATAGAAATTTATAAGCATTAGAAACATTTTATCACACAACATGCTATTTTTGTCTAGGATATTAAAAGTTTTTTCGAATAATAAATTAGGGAATACATTAATGATTAAGTGCTTACCTCTTTGAAAGGAGG
>CAVAJX010000004.1:0-10222 GCA_963589235.1 bacterium
AGTATTATTAATGCAATAACAGGAATTAATGTAGTAATTGAAGTATAAATAGTACGACTGAATGTTTCTTGAATACTAGTATTACATAAATTATAGAACTCTTCTTCTTTTAATTTACTCTCATCAACTTCATTAACCTTTTCTCTTATTCTATCAAATGTAACAATAGTATCGTTAATTGAATAACCAATGATAGCTAAAAGTGCAGCTATAAACATAGAAGTAACTTCAAAATTAAATATTGCAAATAATGCTACCATAATCAAAACATCATGTACTAAAGCAACAACACCAGATACCGCATAACTGAATTTAAATCTAAATGATACATAAATAATTATACCTATTAAAGCTAAGATTACTGATAAGAAAGCATTTTTAACTAATTCTTTTTGTACAATATTAGATACAACACCTATATTAACTTTAGCTTCATACTTATCTTCAAAATAAGCATTAACATCTTTAACTGTTTCTCCATCTAAAGCATCATCTATTCTAATAACAGTCTCATCAGTTCCAATTGTTATATCAGAACTCTTTAATTTTAATTCTTTTAAATCTTTATTCAATTGTTTTTTAGTTAACTTATCTTCAGTAGAAATAGTTATATCAGTACCAGATCTATAATCAATACCTAAATTCATACCACAGAAAGATATAGTAACTATACCAATAATTATAATGATAACAGATATACCAGCAAATAATTTTCTATTTTTTAAGAAATCAAATTTACCAAATGGTGCTTTCTTAACTTTTTCATTCTTAGAAAGATTGGGAATATCTTCTTTATTAACTGAAATAAATAATTTAGTTTTATCATTAAAGTAATTAGTCTTAACAAATAATCCTAATAACCAACGAGTTAAGAATACCATTGTAAACATTGTAACTATAATTGTAATAATTAACATAGTAGCAAATCCTTTAATACTAGATTCACCAAAGACAAACATAATTATCGCAACTATCAAAGTAGTTAAATTCGAATCAAGTATTGCACTAAAGCTACATTTAACTCCTTCTTTAAATGCTAATGGTAAACTTTTACCTTTATATAATTCTTCTTTAATACGTGCAAATGTAATAACATTTGAATCAACTGACATACCAATACCAAGTACCAAAGCGGCAATTCCCGGAAGAGTTAATACTCCACCAACTAGCCAGAATATTAAGAATACTAAGAATGTATATAGAAGCATCGCTATTGTTGATATAGCACCTGCGAAATGATATACAACTACTAATAATACACCGATTAAAGCAACACCAATAATACCAGCTATTAATGTCTTTTGAAGTGTATCATCACCAAATGAAGCACCTACTGTTCTAGAAGATATTTCAGATAACTTGCTTGGTAAAGAACCAGAGTTAATTAAGTCAACTAAATTACTAACTTCATCTTCTGTAAAATCACCTTGAATAATAACATCACTAGCAAAACCTTGTGATACAGTAGCGGCACTTAAACAATTAGATTCACTAGTACCACATAAGCTACCTTCTTTTTCAAAACTATCAGTCATACCATTATAATCTAGCCAGATAACGATCATATTCTTTTCATAATCTTTAACTGCATTAGTAACTTCATAAAATTTATCTTTATCTTTAACTGTTAATAATACAGCTGGATTTCCAGAAGAATCTTGACTAATTTTAGCTCCACCAGCTTTTAAAACTTCACTAGTCATTAATAGATTATCATCAGTATCTCTAAATGATAATGTCGCAACAGTTGATAACTGTGTACGTGCTTGTTCAGGATCAGTAACACCTGCTAATTTTACTCTTATTTTATCATTACCTTCTAAAATAATTTCAGGTTCACTAACACCTAAACTATCAATTCTTTTACTTAAAGTTTTATAAGTAGCAGTTAACTTACTACTATTCATTTTAGAACCATCAATAGATTCAACTTTATAAAGAATTTCAAAACCACCTTGTAAATCTAACCCAAACTTTAATCCTTTAAATAATGGAATAAATAACAAGCAAATTGCTACTGCTAATACAAATAAGCAAGAAGCAGTAATAATAACCTTCTTTTTACCCTTGTTCTTATTTTTCATGTAAATTCACCTCATAAAATTTCTAAATTTTTATCAAAATATTGTGTCCTACTGTTTCCTAACTTTTCTTTCAAGTATTTATCTATTTGATTATTATCAGCTTTCAATATATCATCAACAATATCCGAAAGCATTAAATCGTGAGCCTTACACCATTTAGTTTCAATTAAAAAGTTCCATACATCAGTCTCTTTTATATATGAGTAACCAAATCTTTTTAATTCCATAACTTTACTTCTAAGTGCCGGACCAACTCTATGATAAAGTTCCTCTTTACTAGAAAATTCAAAATTCATAAAGACACCACATCCTCACCAACATCACTATTATAACTAAAATAACTAAAAAATTAAAGTAAAATCAACAAATTTTTCAAATAAAGAAAGGAAATTTCTATATTTTTTCATCATCAACTTTAATTGCTCTAGGAAAGCTATTATAATACACTTCTTTAAGTCTATCTGTTGTAACATGAGTATAAATCTGTGTCGCACTGATACTTTCATGACCAAGAAGTTTCTGAACTGTCAATAAGTCACACCCTTCATTAAGTAAATGTGTCGCAAAACTATGTCTTAACACATGCGGAGAAATAGATTTATTTAAACTAGTTTCTTTAATTATCTGATCAAGTACATATCTTATTCCTCTTTCAGTAATGCAAGAACCAGTATTATTTAAAAACAAATATGGACTATTCTTAACATTAAGTCTTAAATAACCATCATCAAGATAAAGTTTTAGTATTTCATCACAATAGTCACCATAAGTAACTCTTCTTTCTTTATTACCTTTACCTAAAATAAGTATTGTCCTACTACCCAAATCAATATCAGAAACTTTAATAGATACAAGTTCTCCAACTCTGACTCCCGTAGCATAAAGCATTTCTAAAATAAGTCGATTTCTTTGTCCTAAAGGAACTCTTAAATCAGGAACTTTAAATAATTCTTCTAATTCATTGTACTCAAAATATCTAGGTAACTTTTTTTCTTTTTTTAATCCAGATACCAATGAAAAAACATTATTTTTAATAACTCCTTCATTAGCCAAAAATTTATAAAATCCTCGTAAAGCACTAAGTTTCCTATCAATAGAAGAATTATTTTCACCTTTTTCATCTTTTAAATACATTAAGTAAAATCGCAAATCACTATACTGAAGACTTTTAAAATTAATACTCTCACTATTTAAATAATCTAAAAATTGCACTATATCACTACAATAATTTTCTACTGTATACAATGAATAATTTTTTTGATATTGTAAATAGTCTCTATACTCTTCTAATTCCTTAATCATTTTTTCTTCACCAAGGTATTGCCAGTACCATCATTAACAGAAAAGCCAGAAGGACTAACAGTTTCATCAACATCAAAAAAACCTATTCTATGCAAATCATCAAAATTACTAGGCTTATAAACATCATCAGCACTATTTTCGCTCCATACACGATCCCAGTCAATATTACCATCTTTATCTCTTGTCTCATAAATATTAGTAACAAAATCAGTAGTTAAAGCTTCCCTTTTATTTTTCTCATATCTACCAAGTGACATTAAAGTTTCATTTTTTAAATTTTTAGTTTCTATTCCTTTTTTTGAAGATAAAACTCTCTTTTCTTTTTGATTAGCTAAGTGCTTTTGTTCCCAAACGATAAGTTTACGTAAATTACTATATTTTAAACATTCAGAATAAATTATGTTAAAATTTCTTTTCTCTCTTTTAGATATATGTTTATTATAATCATCACGATATCTAGAGATACCTAACATTAAATTTGGAGATAAACTTAATTTTAAAATTTCTTGTGCAGAACGTTCATTTATTATATATCCAGTTAATCTTTTAATAAAGTTCAATAAATCATCATTTTTTGTAAGCCAAATTTCATTATCAGTATATCCTATTTTTTTCTTACTTTTAACTTCAAAAGCACATTTTCTCAATAAAGGACAATCATAAACAATGCTATCCTCTTTTAATCCATTATAAATATGTGTCATTAAAATATGATTTCCCAAAAAAGAAAAATCATCAGACTCAAAATCAAGACCAGATATAAAATTAGATTCATTTTTAAAACCCGCAGTAATATAGTCAACATCTTCAATGGGAAATTCAGCATTACCATCCACATACAATGGAATGACTCTAACCAAATTTTCTCCTTCAAACATATCAAACTGTCCATACATAGGGCAATCACTACTATAATAATTATTTAAAACACCATCAAAAGTACCATACCATAATCTATGTCCCATAAATACCTCCTATAATGCATACTCTTCTAAAAAAAGTATACCAAATAATAAAAAAAAAGTCACTCTTCATGAGCAACTTAATTATTTTTGATAACTACATTCACTGCATTTAACAGTACCATTCTTTTCAACTAACAGCTTACCACATTCAGGGCAAACTTCTCCTGTAGGCTTATCCCAACAAGCAGTCTTACATTTAGGATAATTACTACATCCATAAAATATTTTTCCTTTACGTGTTTTCTTTTCTACTATTTTTCCATCTTTGCAGAAAGGACAATCCATAATTTCAACTACTTCTTTTTCTTCCTTTTTTACATATTTACATTCTGGATAATTACTGCAAGCAACAAATTCTCCATAACGTCCCTTTCTCTTAACTAATGGACTTCCACACTCTGGACAAACTTCACCAGTTTCTTCTGGAGCTTTCTTTTCCATATCAGAAAAAGCATCCTTTACTCTGGGTTCAAATAAATCATAAAATTTCTTTAATACTTCATTCCAAACTAAACTACCCTCAGCTATATCATCAAGTTCTTCTTCCATATCCCTAGTATATTCAACATTAATTAAATCACTAAAGAACTCTTGTAATTTATCAGTAGTCTCAATTCCAATTTCTGTAGGTTTAAACTTCTTATCTTCCATTTCTACATAATTACGCTCTTTAATAGTATCAATTGTTTTAGCATAAGTAGAAGGTCTACCTATTCCTAAATCTTCCATTTCTTTAATTAATTTAGCTTCAGTATATCTAGCTGGTGGCTTAGTAAAATGTTGTAGAGAAGAAACATCAGTACTAATACATTTCTCTTCTTTACCTAATTCTGGTAATATCTTATCCTCACTAGATTCATAATCCTTATAAACCTTTAAGTAACCATCAAATATCAATATTTGACCAGAGATCTTAAATTTATAATCATTATTATCAAATACAATAGTAGTTTGATTAACTTTAGCATCACTCATTAAAGAAGCCAAAGTTCTTTTATATATCAAACTATATAATTTAAATTCATCATTACTTAAATACTGTTTAACTTTCAATGGTTCTCTTAAAATACTAGTTGGTCTAATAGCTTCATGTGCATCCTGTACATTTTCTGTTTTATTAGATTTCTTTATATATCCAATATATTCTTTTCCATAATTGTCTTCTATATACTTCATAGCTGGCTTAGTAAATTCATCAGATAAACGAATTGAATCAGTTCTCATGTAAGAAATAAGACCAACAGTTTCACTTTCTAAATCAATTCCTTCATATAACTTTTGAGCAATACTCATTGTCTTTTTAGCTGGAAAGCCTAATTTAGTAGAAGCTTCTTGTTGTAAAGTTGAAGTAATAAAAGGAGCCTTACTCTTTCTAGTTTTTTCTTTCTTTTCAATTGACTCAACTGTATAAGTATCACAAAGTTCACCAAGTACTTTATCTGCTTCATCTTTAGTTTTTAACTCAATATCATCATTTTTATATTTAAATAAATCAGCTTCATAATCCTTAAATTTAGCTGTAATTGTCCAATACTCTTCTGGTACAAATGCTTCTATTTCTCTTTCTCTATCAACGATTAATTTCAAAGCAACACTTTGTACTCTGCCAGCACTTTTAGCACCTATTTTACTTTGTAATAATTTAGAAAGTCTAAATCCAATAATACGATCAAGTATTCTTCTTGTTTCTTGACTCTTAACTAAATCCTCATTAATAACTGTAGGATTTTTAATTGCCTCAACTACTTTATCATGAGTAATCTCATTAAATAAAACTCTTTTATAGTTCTTATCTTTAATACCAAGAGCGTCTTTTAAATGCCAAGCAATAGCTTCCCCTTCACGATCCGGATCGCTTGCTAGATATACCATATCTGCATCTTTAACATCTTTTTTTAGCTCTTTAATAACACTGCTTTTACCCTTAATAGGTACATAACTAGGTTTAAATCCATCATCAATATCAACTCCAAGTCCATACTTACCAGATGTGGCTAAATCACGAATATGTCCCTTAGATGAAACAACTTTATAATCGCCACCTAAATACTTTTCAATTGTTTTACTTTTACTAGGACTTTCCACTATAACTAAATTTTTAGGCATAAAACCACTCCCTTATTAACTTATAACGATTAAACAATAATTTGTCAATCACTTCTATATTTATTATACGAATAATTTTAAAGATATTCTAAAAAAATTATAAATTATGTTCTTTTACATAATCTGCCACTGGTCCATAGCTTCTTCTATGTTCATTTAATATTCCATATTCTGCAATTGCTTCTAAATGCTTTTTGGTAGGATATCCTTTATTATTTTTAAAATCATACATTGGATATTTTAAATCTAATTCATATAACATTCTATCTCTTGTAACTTTCGCAATAACAGAAGCAGCACTAATTGTAATACTTTTTAAATCACCCTTAATAATAGAAGTAGTTGGAATATCTAACTCTAATGGCATAGCATCTATCAATATATGTTCAATTTTAATTTGCCTATTACACTCATCAATTGCCTTTTTCATCGCAAGTTTTGTAGCTTCGTATATATTAACTTCATCTATTTTTTTCTCATCAATTATTCCAATACCAATACCAAGTGCTTGTCTTTTTATCTCTTCAAAAAAGAAATCACGTTTTTTTTCAGATAACTTTTTAGAGTCAGTTAATCCATTCAAATTAAACTCTTCAGGTAAAACAACACAAGCCGCAACAACAGGTCCAACTAAAGGTCCTCTACCTACTTCATCTACTCCCGCTATAAACTTAATACCCTTTTCTCTTAATTCTCTTTCATACATATAATTATCATTCATATACTTCACCAAGGAATATTTTAACATACTAGTATTTTATTAAGAAAGAAAAAAAGTAGTTTTTCTACTTCTTTACATCTAACCTATCAAAAGTAATATTACCAAAATATCCATTTTTTAAATCTCTAATAATAATATTAGATACCTTATCATAATCAGCAACACCACCTCTAGATAAAGCTCCTCTTTTTTTTGCTATCATATCATATGACTCTATTAAATCTTCATCTAATTCTACTATTCCATATCTATCTTTTAGTCTATCTGGATATAATTCATAAAGTTTTTTCAAAATAAATACCGCAATTGCATCTGGATTTAGTATTTCTTCTTTTATAGAAGATAAACATGCAAGTACATGTGCCGCCTCTTGATCTTCCATCTTAGGCCATAAAATACCAGGTGAATCTAGTAATTCAACATCTTTATTAATTCTAATCCAACTAAGACTTTTAGTAAATCCTGGAGTATTACCAACACCAGCTGATTTCTTGCCTACAAGTCTATTTATTAAGGTACTTTTACCAGCATTAGGAACACCAACTATTAAAGCACGGGCTGCCCTAGGCTTCATCCCTTTACTCTCACGTTTCTTATTTTCTATATCCATGATTTCTTTTGTATAGTCAAGAATCCTCTTAACATTTAAACCGCTCATTAAATCAACTGGTACAACTTTATATCCTATGTTTTCATAGTATTTAATAATTTTATCAGTTTCAACTTTATCACACAAATCATACTTAGTCATAACTAATATTCTCGGTTTATCTTTAATTAATTCATCTATATCAACTATTTTAGAAGATAATGGCATTCTAGCATCAATTACTTCATAAACAACATCTATTAAATTAAGTTTCTCTATAATTTCACGTTTAGTCTTAGCCATATGACCTGGATACCAGTTGATTACACCTTTATTAAACCCTGCACCATTATTTTCACTCATTTTTTTCACCTTCTTTGTTGTTTCCTAATAATTTTATCTTTTCAGCATTATTAAGTATATCTAATTGATACTTTGCAATTTCATTTAATATTTCAAATCTTTCTTCCTTACTTTTTCCTTCTTTAATTAATTCAGCATTATGTGATTCTAAGTTTGATAATACTGTTAATTCATTTATTGAAGCATAATCTCTAACATTAGAATTCTTTGCTAAACTAGGATTAAGTTCTCTCCATTTTTTAGACGTTGTATTAAAGAGCACTACATTTAGAATATCAGCCTCTTCAGCATACTTTAACCATTCGCTATCTTTATAGTAGTTATTATCAGGCAATATATAGTTTTTAATTGCATCGGTATGAATTAAATAATTGTTTTTAGTTAATATTCTTTTAACATCCCATTCTCTATTTTCATTTTCTAATGTCTTTAGTCTTTCAAATTCTTTTATCAAATATAATTTAAATACAGGACTAATAGATGAAGCAAATTCAAAAGCAATATCTTTATGAGCATAAGTTCCGCCGTACTTACCACGCTTGGAATATATACCAATTGCATTTGTTTTTTTACACCATTCAGTAACACTTAATGTAAATGTGTGAAGCCCTGCACTTTTTCTAAACCCGTCGAATTCGACGGAATTAAAATCTGGATTATAAATTGATTCCCAAGTTCCTAAAAATTCTAAAGTAATTCTATTTCTTAACCAGTTTCTTATAATGTCATCGGTTTTTGATTTTCCTTCTTTGTATTTACCGAAATCAGAAATGCAAATATAATCATTATCATTAATGTTTGTTATATTAACTTTTATATTTTGAACTTCAATTGTTTTATTTATCATATATTTACCTCCACTAACTATTTTAATATAAATTACATAAGGGTTGCAACGTCGTAATCACCTTTCTAATTCCCATCATAAATAACATTAAAATCACAATATTTTCATCAATTTTTAGTTATTTTAGCCGTTTTTTAATGAAATCGTGCAAGATATAAAATTAAGAAAAGCCTTTATTTATAAGAGTTTGCCAAAGGGTTTAAATAAATCGTAATCAACCAGTTAATATTTGTTTTATTCTCGTTATTCATTATTTTCACTTTCTTTCTAAAATTTTTCTTTTACTTAATGGTAATATTTCAGTGCTTTTTTCGTCATATAATTTGTCTGCCGATATCATTGATTCCTTTAACAGTTCTTCTAGGTTATTTATCGGAACTTTATTATAATCCATTTTATATAACCAATCAAGATACTTTATCTTTGCAGCATTATCTGGTCTGCCATATATTACTTTCCCAGAATGTAACCAATAACCAAATTCTACATTTGTAGTAAAAGCAAACATATCAGGTAAACTTCTAGGAATCCAAAACATAATAACAGTTGATTCTATTAATG
The DNA here is from genome assembly GCA_963589235.1 of bacterium. Classification (GTDB taxonomy): domain Bacteria; phylum Bacillota_I; class Bacilli_A; order RF39; family UBA660; genus CAG-877. The sequence goes on from CAVAJX010000004.1 coordinate 9,539, forward strand.
CCTCTCCTTCCCACATTGCCTGATCTATATAATTCGCTTTTGGTTTCCAAGTCGAATATTCGGGAACATAAACTATGCCATCAAATCCTAACTCATTTAACCTTTCACAAGCAGTAACTCTCCATGATTTTGTCTTTTCATCTCTTGGTGTTGGGCCAGCCAAAAATATAGATTTTTTATTTTTTATAATATTTTGATCTGAATAATTAATAATCATAATATCATAATCGCTTTTCTAATAAATTTTATCTTATTTTACTTATAAATATTTTTAAATTTTATAATTTTTAGTTGTTTTACTCTATCACTTTAATATAAGTGCTATTTATCGATCCCTTCTAATAATTTTTCAAAATAATCCTTATCGATAATAGAGCCATTTTTCATTCTTTCTTTATCTAATATATATCCTTGAATAGTAAAAATTTTCAGTACATTTGTTACTCATCTTCTACATTCAAATACAAATTTATTTCTTCTTCTGTCGGTAATTTATCTATTAGTTCTTTTGGTAAATATTCTTTCAGTTTATAAGTTGAAACACCTATAGGAACATTTGTAGATTTCAAAGCCCAATCTACCGTTACTCTATTCTTTTCTCTGCATAATAATAAACCAATCGTTGGCGCATCACATTCTTTTTTTATTGTTTCATTAACTGCTGTTACATAAAATCCTAATTGT
>CAVAJX010000005.1:0-2665 GCA_963589235.1 bacterium
CTAAGTATCATTTTAAAAAAATTTTTTGGTATCATTTTAAAAAAGGATTAACACAGGTATGGAGCGTAAGATTTACAGATTTAAGTTTAGATGTTATAATATTTTTGAATGGAGTGATGTTATTTGACAGCTCAAAAAAGAGATGAAAATGAAATTAATCAAGGAAAGATTATTGATCAACTTAGATGTTTAGGAATTGATATGATTAGTGAGGCTAATTCTGGTCATCCTGGTATTGTACTTGGTGCTGCGCCAATACTATATACTTTGTATGCACATCATTTAAGATTTGATCCTACTGATCCAAATTATTTTAATAGAGATCGTTTTGTTATGTCAGCAGGACATGGTTCAGCTTTATTATATGCGACTTTATATTTAGCTGGTTTTCCTATTACTTTGGATGACTTAAAGAACTTTAGACAAATAGATTCTATTACACCAGGACATCCTGAATATGAAGTTACGCCTGGCGTTGATGCTTCTACTGGACCATTGGGACAAGGTATTGCGATGGCTGTTGGTATGGCTATGGCTGAGGCTAATTTAAGAGCTAGATATAATAATGGTAAAAAAGAAGTAATTGATTATTATACTTATGTTTTAGCAGGGGATGGGGATTTAATGGAAGGTGTTAGCTATGAAGCTTGTTCTTTAGCTGGTACTTTGAAATTAAATAAATTAATAGTTTTATATGATTCAAATGATGTTTGTTTAGATGGTAAAACTTCAATGACTTTTAATGATAATGTTTCAATGAGATTTGTTTCTTTAGGCTGGAACGTTATTACAGTTAGTGATGGTGAGAGCTATGAAGCTATTTCTAAAGCGATAGATGAAGCAAAGAATAGTACTGATAAGCCAACATTAATTGAAGTTAAAACAGTTATTGGAAAACATTCTAGTTTAGAAGGAACTAATCTTGTACATGGTGCTCCTTTAAGTAGGGAAGAAGTAACTGCGATTAAAGAAAAACTTGGAGTTAGAGATATTCCATTTACAGTATCACAAAATATATGTGATGATTTTAGATACTTTGTTGAGAAGAGATGTTCTTCTTTATCTGAGAAATTTGATAAGACAGTTTCATCTTTATCAGAAGAAGAGCAAGAAGAGTTAAAATTCTTTATGGGTAATGATAAAGCTCTACCTATTAAGAACTTTATTTATACACCTACAGAGGATTTATTAGAGTCTCCTCGCGATACTTCTTCTAGATTACTTAATTCAGTAGTTAAAGATTCGCCTTTTATATTAGGTGGTAGTGCAGATTTATTTGCCGCTAATAGAACTTATATTAAAGATGCAGGTGACTTTTCAGCTAATAACTATTTAGGAAAAAATATTTTCTTTGGAGTTAGAGAACATGCGATGGGTGCAATATTAAATGGTTTAGCTTTATCTGGATTTAGAGTGTATGGATCTACATTCTTAAGTTTTTCTGATTATATGAAGCCAGCTATTAGAATGGCAGCAATGATGAAGTTACCAGTTATATATATATTTACACATGATTCAATTAGTGTTGGAGAAGATGGTCCTACTCATCAACCAGTGGAACAATTACTTGGTTTACGTAGTACTCCTAATTTGGAAGTATTTAGACCGGCTGATGCTAATGAAGTTATTGGCTCATATAAAGCTATTTCTGAAACAGTTTCTGGACCTAGTGTTATTACATTATCACGTAATAAGTTACCAATACTAGAAACAACTAATGTAGTAGGAGTTAGTCATGGTGGATATGTTGTGTTTGATACAGAAAGAAAACCTTCTGGTATTGTTATCGCAACAGGTGAAGAAGTTCATCAAGCAATAGAAGTTGCGAAGAGATTACTTGTTAAAGGTATTGCGATAAGAGTAGTTTCAATGCCAAACTTAAATCGATTCTTAAAACAAGATGAAGAATATATAGAAAGTGTTTTACCAGTAGAAGTTAGAAAAATAGTAGTAGAAGCTGGTTCATCATTCTCTTGGAATAGATTAATATTTAATGATAAATACTTAATTACATTAGATACTTTCGGTGCATCTGGTAAAAAAGATGATGTTTATAAGAAGTTTGGATTTGATGTAGATAGTTTAGAAGAAAAAATAGAAAACTTATTAAAATAAAATTCGATAAAAAACGACTTTCATAATTGTTACTATTTACTTGGTGATATTATGAGAGTCTATTTTATTTTTGATATAAAAGAACAATTTATAAGTTTGTATCAGAATAATTATCGAGTTTTATATAATATATTAAGACAAATATATTATTTGGATAAAGAAGAAATAAGTTATGCATATACTTTATTTAGTCAACTTATTAATAAAATTGATAAGAGTACGATTGATAGACAGATATTTTTAAAGTGTCATAAAGATATTCCATATTCTAAAAGAGGTAATACTCATTATATTAATAATTTATATAAAGATGAAATAAGTAGACTTATTATTAAAAGAAGTTATATTAGGTTAGAGTCAGAACAGTATAATTCTTCTTTCTTTAAATTATTAGATAATTATTCAAGTAATTTTTTTGTATGTGACTTTAAAAATCAAAATTATTTCTTTTTGAAAGATTTTTGTGATAAAAAACAACTGGAACTTTCGTCTTTTGTGTGAATAATTAGCAAAAATGTTACATTAAAATTAAAATAATAATTAGGGAAAA
>CAVAJX010000006.1:0-8980 GCA_963589235.1 bacterium
AGAATAATAATTGTAAGCAAAAAAATAACTTACAAAATATATTATACGAGGAAAAATAAATTATGAAAATACAAGATATTAAAATGTCAAATGACATATTGGAGTAAATGAAAGACAATATTAAATATGGTCGGTTAGACATTAATAATGAAAAACATGTAGAAAATATGAAGAATTCCAGAGGATTATATCGAATCTCCAGTATGGAAGAAACTATTGCTCATGGACTTGGTACATGCATAGAACAAGTTTATTTAATGCACACATTACTTGATAGTTTAGGAATAAAAAACAAAATGTTTTGTACACGAGTATATGAAAGAAATGATTTTAATGATCTAGATCAAGATGAACATATGCATTGTTTTGTCCTATACTATCAAGACAACAGAGTATATCAAATTGAACATCCTAACTGGGAAAAAGTTGGCATACATTCATTTGAAAATGAAGAACAAGCAATAAAAAAAATTAATAATTACTATGAAAAAATGGCTAATGGCATGTCAAGACTAGTAACAGAGTTTTTTGAAGCAGAGCCAGGTTTAACATTTCAACAATTCAATGCTTACATAAATAGTCTTAATAAAATTAAAGAAAAATAAATAAAATAATTTAAAGTAGAAAGAGGTAATAACATGTATACAATAGAAGATTATTTGAATTTTTATAAAAATAATTCATTTGAAGAAGTACATTGGAATGTTATGGATAATTTGCTGGCTTCAATACTGGTCTATGTACCTGCAGAATCCAATTCAAAAGAAATGACGTTATATGAATTTTTCAAATATATAGATGATAACAAAATTGAAACTTCATCAGCAATGGCACCTATAGCTTATAAATTATTAAACATTATAAAAGATTTCAAAAGATATGAAAATTTAAAAATATCAAATTTTCAAAATATCAAAACAGATGATACACAATTCGGAGCCTTGGTAATTAAAATAGATGACATAACAGTTATAAGTTATAAAGGAACAGATGGTTCTATAATAGGTTGGATAGAAAATTTTCGCCTAGGATATCAATATCCAACTTATACGCAAGTACTTGCCCAAGAATTTTTAGTAAAAAATGTAAAAAAGACCGATAAAGAAGTATATGTAGTAGGGCATTCTAAAGGTGGTAATTTGGCAATGTCAAGCGTTATGAATGTAAGTGAAGAAGTATATAAAAAAATTAAAAATGTATATAATTTTGATGGACCAGGTTTTAGAAAAGAAGAATTTAAGAGTAACTTATTTAAACGATTAGAAAAAAAATTAATTAATATTGTACCAACAGGTTCAGTAGTTGGCACAATTCTAAATAATAAAGACTATCAAGTAGTAAAAAGTACTGAAAAAGCATTCTATGAACACTATCCAAATTCTTGGTGCATATTTGGAGAACACTTTATATCTGGAGAATTATCAAGTATTAGTAAACAAATTCATGATTCAACAACAACAGCTTTTGAAAAATTAGATAAAATAAAAGTAGAAGAAACCTTTGAAACAATCTTTAAAAGTTTACCAAATGACTATAAAAAAGGAATTAACTTTAATCTAAATGATTTAAAAGATTTTTATAAAAATATACGTAGTGTCGACTCAGAAGTAAAAAAATACTTAGATACTATTATAGATACTATGATAAAAGCATGTTATACTAAGGATGACAATATATAAAACAAAAAATTATAAAAAATGTAAGGAGTTACATATGAAATTTATTGTAGATGAAAAAGTCCTAGCACTAGGAGTAAAAATAAAAGCCGTTATTATAGAAGGTATAAATAATAAAGATTTAACTGATGAATATAAGGTATGGCGTAAAGAAAAAGTTGCAAATCTAATAGAAAAATATAAAGATTATGATATAAAATCTGATCCAATTATTGAAGGATTTTATGAATTACATCAAGAAGTAGGTGTACCAAGAAGAAAAAATTTACCAGCATCAGAAAATCTAATAAGATTATTAACTAAAAGAGAAGAATTAATAAGTATCAATAAAGCCGTAGATATTTATAACATTTTATCAATTGAATCAAAATTATGCCTAGGAGCACATGATATAGATAAAGTAGATGGAAACGTAACTTTAAAAATAACAGATGGCACTGAAAAATTCTTACCATTAGGAAGTGAAGAACTAAAACCGGTAAAAGCCGGAGAATACTCTTTTGTAGATGACAATAATGATGTAGTATGCTGGCTAGATATTCGTCAAGTAGATAAAACAAAAGTAACAGAAGACTCTAAAAACGTCTTATATCTAATCATTGGTAACAAAGAAACAAAAGATGAAGACTTAGAAAAAGTAACTAATGACTTAATATCACTAACAACAAAGTTCGCATCTGGTAAAGCTACTATCGTAAAATAAAGGACATCAAGTCCTTTTTTGTTTTAGATAGTACAAAAGTATGCTATAATTAAATAAACATATAGAGGTAGTTATGAAACTTAAAAACTTAAATAAAGAATATGACAAGTTACAACTAAAGTACGGGTCAAAAGATTTAGATTCTATTTATAATGGTGGCTGCGAAACTAATCCGGACATTTGCTTTGTGTTTATGAATCCAACCGGTAGAAATATTGCTTCTTCTAAATCTTGGCATGGACTAAAGTCACCATGGATTGGCACTAAAAATATTTGGGACTTATTTGAAGCCGTTAATTTAATTGATGAAGAGTTATATAAAACTATCAAGAAAATGCCCGGCTCATCATGGACTGAAGAATTTGCCGAAGAAGTATATGATAATGTTAAAAAACACAAACTTTTTATTACAAACCTTGGTAAATGTACTCAAATAGATGCTAGACCATTACCAGATAAAGTCTATAAAGAATACCTAGATTTATTACTAAAAGAAATAGAAATAATAAATCCAAAAGTAATTATCCTGTTTGGCAACCAAGTAAGTAGTATTGTCCTAAATCAAAAAATATCAGTATCAACATCTAGAAAAGAAATGTATCCGTTAAAGATAAATGATAAAATCTACAAAGCTTATTCAGTATATTATCCAATTGGAAATGGTCGTTTTAATATCGATAAATCAATAGAAGATATAAAATGGATTATAGAAAATGAAATAAAAGAAAAAGTAAGTGTCAAGGAGGAAATATGAAAATCGCAATAGATGGCCTTTCCGCAACAGGAAAAACAGCCTGTTCAAAGTTACTAGCTAAAAAGCTAAATTATAAAGTTTTTAATACCGGTAATTTATATCGCATGGTAGGTCTACAATTAATCAGTAATGACGTTGACCCGGTAGACATTACGTCAATAGAAAAAATACTAAAAACAACGAAGTTATTTGTAAAAAATGATAGATATTATGTAAATAATCTTGATATAACCGAAGTCCTTGAACAAGACTTAGTAGCCCTAACAGTAACAAAGTATTCTGCCGTTGAAGTAGTAAAAGAGTTTATTAGAAAATATCAAAAGGCCTTTATAGAAAAAAATGAAAATATTATTATGGAAGGTCGAGACATTGCTGAAAGAATAATGCCAGATGCTGACTTTAAATTCTATTTCTATGCCGATATAAATACACGCGTTAAAATTTTATCTAAAAAAAGACCAGACGTCTCTTTAGAAGAAGTCAAAAAAGAACTACTTAGTCGCGATGAATATGATATCAAAACAAGTAACTTTGTTAAACCAAAAGACGCTATTGCTATTAATATATCTAATAAAGATGAAAACGAAATACTACAAATAATGTTGGATCATCTTAAAATGTAAAGTAAACTTACCAAAATTCCAAGCAAATTCGCTTGTATGCAACCGAGTAAATACATATAATTATTTTAGTTAAAAGAAAGGAAACAATATATGATAAAATTAAAAAATGTTTCAAAATTTTATTACAGTAAAGGAGTTATTGCCTCTGGATTTTCTAAGGTAAATGTCGAGTTTAATATAGGAGAATTTGTTGCGATTACTGGAGAATCAGGTTCAGGTAAATCAACTTTATTAAATGTAATTTCAGGACTTGATACTTATGAAGAAGGCGAAATGTATGTTGATGGTAAAGAAACAAGTCATTACATGGAAAAAGACTGGGAAAATTATCGTCGTAAATACATTGGCAACATCTATCAAAATTTTAATCTAATTAATAGCTATACCGTATATCAAAATATTGAATTAGTCTTAATTTTAAATGGCTTAACTAAAAAAGAAGCTAGACCAAAGGTGTTAGAGCTAATTAAGAAAGTAAATCTTGAAAAATTTACTAAAACAAAAGTATCGAAGTTATCCGGTGGTCAAAAACAACGTGTTGCGATCGCAAGAGCTCTAGCAAAAGATGTTCCAGTAATCATAGCTGATGAACCAACCGGTAATTTAGACAAAAGATCAGCAGAGTCAATCATCAGACTTTTAAAAGAACTATCTAAAGATAAACTCGTTATAATTGTTACTCATAACTATGAACAAATAAGCGAGTATGCCACCAGAAAAATAACTATGCATGATGGTAAAATTTTAGAAGACAAGAAAATAAAAGACGTAAAAGAAGGTCCAAGTATTGAAAATAACTACCAAAATATCACTTTCTTTAACAAAATAAGATTAGGTATCAGAAATACTTTCAACGTTTTACCAAAATTCATTTTATTACTAATTGTCTATCTATTTATAGTCGTTTCACTAATGGCAGAATATTCATCATTCAAGAAAAGTGAATATGAAAATTCTAAAACAGGCTACAACTATATCTTTCAAGATTTAAGTGAAGAAAGAATCATTATAAATAAGAAAGATAAAAGTCCTTTTACTGATGAAGAATTAGATAAAATTTCAAAATTAGATAATGTCTCAAACGTCATGAGAAATGATGTCGTTACAGACAGATATTTTACCCTAAATTCTGAAGATCAGTCCTACGTCATATCTGGAACACCAAAAGGTATAAAGCAATTAAAAGGCAACCTTGCCTACGGAAGACTTCCTGAAAACGATAATGAAATTGTTGTAGAAGGTTCAAAAGATGACTACTATTTATCGCAAGTTAAAGACGCTTTAATGAAAAAAACTTACAGTATAGAAAATGAATATTCATCAGGTGAAAACAACATAGCTGAAAATTTAAAAATAGTTGGTATCAAATATGCAAAAGCAACAGATGACTATAAATATTACTTATATTTTAGTGACCAACTACTTAATGAATTACAATTCCAAGCAAATCAAACTTACAGTACTACTGTAGTAAACTTCCTAGGAAAAAATCATCAGTCAAACTTCTGGGATACAAGTTACAAAATAGTTCCAAATGACTGGGTTTCTAGAGGAAAAACTTATATATCAGAAGACAATAAGTATTCTTGTCCAAAAGAAAACTGTATTAACCAGCCATTAACTATAAATGTAAGTAATTTATACTATCAAGAATCGTTAAATCTATCAGTAGAAAAATATTACAACATAAAAAATATTGCTAATGTTTTAAACATACCAAATTATAAGAAGGAAGATTATGAAAATTATAATGGTATTATCTTCATTAATAAAGATGACTATAATAGTCTATATAATAAAGCAACTTACCAAGTTAGTGTTTATGTCAAAGATGCCAGAATAATAGATGAAACACTTAATACATTAAACAAGGATTACAATACTCTAGCAATAAAAGACGTCTTAGTTCAACAAGAAGCCGTTGTTGTAATAAGAATATTAAAAATAATAGTAACAATAATCTTAGTAGTATCGTTATTCTTTATAACATACTTTGTCATCAAACTAATATTAAAATCTAGAAATATCTACTATACAACAATTAGAATGTTAGGCTCATCTAAAAAAATAGCTAGACAACTATTAGTAATAGAATTATTTGTAATATCAAACCTTGCATATTTCTCATTTATGGGATGCCTATATCTAAACAAATTAAATATAATTTCATATAATCTTTTCAATACAATAAATGACTACTTAATATTTAAAGATTACTTATTACTATACATAATACTAATTATTTTATCATTCCTTACAAGTGAAAGGTATGCTGCTAAAATATTTAAAAATAGTGTTATGAACTCATATAGGGAAGAGGTGTAATAATGATTAAAATAGAAAAAGTAAATAAATACTTTAATCGGCATCGTAAAAATCAAATACATGTAATTGATAATACATCTCTAACTCTAGAAGATACTGGCTTAACTGCTTTACTTGGACCATCAGGTTCTGGTAAAACAACCCTTTTAAATGTCATTGGTGGACTTGATAAAGTAGGTAAAGGAAAAATTTACATAAATAATCAAAAAATAACTAGTAAATTTAGCTATAAAGTAGATAAAATTAGAAACCTAAACATTGGCTATATTTTTCAAGACTATAAATTAGTCGAAAACTTATCAGTTTATGATAACGTTGCTTTAAGCTTAAAAATAATTGGCATTAAAGACAAAAAAGAAATAGATAAAAGAGTAACTTACGTCTTAGAAAAAGTAGGAATGTATCGTTATCGTAAAAGACCAGCTAATATGTTATCCGGTGGTGAAAGACAAAGAGTAGGTATCGCAAGAGCTATCGTAAAAAATCCTAACATCATCATAGCCGACGAGCCAACTGGAAATCTTGATAGTAAAAATTCTGTTGAAATTATGAATATCATTAAAGCTATTTCTAAAGATAGATTAGTAATATTAGTAACTCATGAAACAAATTTAGCTAACTTTTATGCTGATAGAATAATAGAAATATCTGATGGTAAAGTCGTTAAAGACTATCAAAATACTCACACCAATGAATTAGACTACGCTATTGATAATCGTTTCTATTTAAAAGACTTCAAAAAATGTGATACATACAATGATAGAAACAATGATATAACAATATATCATGATGACAATGAAAAATTAAAAGTAGAAATTGTCATTAAAAATAATAACATCTACATAAAGAGTAAAAATAATAATTCCATAGAAGTAGTAGATGATGATTCAAGTATTGAGTTCATTAATGACAAATATCATAAAATGGATAAAAAAGATCTTGAAAAATATGAATTTGATTTTGATAACATAGTCGATAAAAATAAAAAATTACGTTATTCATCAATATTTAACCCTATAACGTTTATTACCAATGGTTTCATTAAGGTGTTTAATTACTCTTTAATAAAAAAGATATTATTAATTGGCTTCTTCTTATCCGGAATATTTATTATGATATCAACAAGTACTTTAGGCGTTGCGAAAAGAGTAGACGAAAAAGAATTTGTTTCCACCAATAAAAATTATTTAACAATAGAAACAAATAAACCAAGTATTGAAGCATATCAAAAATATGAAAATATTTCCGGAGTAAAATACATCTTGCCAGAAAGTTCTAAAGTATCATTCGTCATGCCAATAAATGATTTCTATCAAACGTCAGACAATACACTAGAATTAACTGGCTCACTTTCATCAATTGATATGATTACTAAAAAAGATTTAATTTATGGTAGAATGCCAGAAAATGAAAATGAAATCGTCGTCGATAAATTTACTATTGAAAAAATGTATAATTCATCATCCGGCTCAAGTCAAATGTTAGGACTTAAAAAAGCAAAAGACGTCTTAAATAGAGATGTATATATTCAGTCCCTTAAACCATATACAATAGTTGGTATATCAGATTTAAATAGCCCATCTATTTATACTTATAATAGTAATATGATTAATATTTTATATAACAGTAAAGAAAAGTCAGAAGAGTTTCCATATAATGTTAATACTATAAGAACTGGTGGTATACAAGACTATAATATATATTTAGATAAAATTAATTTAGTTAAAGGACATCTTCCAGAAAATGACTATGAAACAATTGTAAACACCTCAAACGAAGAAACTTTAAAATTAAATAAAGAATCAGATGTAAAAATAGCTGGCAAAAAATTAGTAGTCGTTGGTTACTATACTTCACCAGATGACATTGATATATATTTTGTAAATAATAACATGATTAAGACAAAACTTATCACAACAGCTAAAAAAATAACTGTTTATCCCGAAAACAAAGAGCAAGTATTAAATGAATTCAGAAGTAATTTTGAATTAAATATCTATGATAATTATCAAAAAGATAAAAATGAGTATCTTGCCGGGAAATCAAAAGGTAAAACAGTTTTATATGCTAGTGCTGGTATAATATTATGTATCTCACTAATAGAAATTTTCTTAATGAGTAGATCCTCATTCCTATCAAGAGTAAAAGAAGTAGGAATTTATAGAGCAATAGGTGTTAAGAAAAAAGATATTTATATAATGTTTTCAGGAGAAATCATCGCTATAACAACCCTAACAAGTTTAATTGGTATTTCTCTATGTGCTTACATTATGAAAGTATTAACATCTATACCAGGAATGCAGTCAATTATAATGATTAATTTAAAGACATATCTCGAAGCTGTAATTATCTGTTATGGATTCAACTTATTAGTAGGATTAATACCAGTGTACGCAGTATTAAGAAAAAGACCTGCCGAAATCCTTGCAAGAACAGACTTAGATTAAGAGGAGTGATAATATGGCAGAACTAAGAGATTTATATGACATTAATAGTAATAAAACAAATAAAACATATCACAAAGGAGAAAAAGTTCCAGAAGGATATTATCCAATGGTTGTAATGGTTGTTATAAGAAATTCTAAGGGTGAGTTTCTTATGCAAAAAAGAGTAGAGAAAAAAGGTGGCGATATTAGGGCGACTGTTGTTGGTCATCCAAAATCTGGTGAAACTCCAATAGAAGGAATTATCAGTGAAGTAAAAGAAGAATTAGGACTTGATTTTTCAAATGAAACATTCACAGAATATGATTCCGGTTGTGATGGAAAAGATTGCTATAAAATGTATTTTGTAAATAAAAATCTTGATTTAAATGATATAAAAATCCAAGAGGAAGAATTAACAGAAGTTAAATGGTTCTCTATGGATGAATTAAAACACATGGTAGAAACAAAAGAAT
>CAVAJX010000007.1:0-14502 GCA_963589235.1 bacterium
CTGTTGAGTCTAAGAATCTTTATAGAGAAAAAATTACATCTTTAGCTAAAAGAAAAAGATGTAGTGAGTATGACTTATTAAAAGATTTGTCTAAGAAAAGTATTGAGGAAGATAAGCACATTGGCTTTTACTTATTTAAAAATAAAAATTATTGTTTTAGATCGTTCTTATATATTTTAATTGTTTTTGTACTTACAATTTTGCTTACATTTTTAATTTCTAAATACTTTATTGGTATGAGAGTTTTAGGATTTTTAATACTTTTAGTTCCAGTTAATCAATTAGTTATTAAAATTATTAATTCTATTTTGTTAAAATTGGTTCCAGCAACAATATTACCTAAAATGGATTATTCTGCATCTTTACCAGATGAAGCAGCTACAATGGTTGTTATACCGACAATTATTTCAGATACTAAAAAAGTAAAAGAAATGTTTGATGTTTTAGAGACTTTTTATTTAACAAATAAATCTAATAATTTGTATTTTACTTTATTAGGAGATGTTAAATCTGCAGACATGAAAGTTCTTGATATCGATAAAGAAATATCTGCAGCTGGTAAAGAAATAGTTAATAAATTAAATAAGAAGTATGGAAAAGAATTATTTCATTTTGTATATCGAAAGAGATTTTGGAATGAAAAAGAAAATTCATTTTTAGGATATGAAAGAAAACGTGGAGCTCTTTTACAATTTAATAAATTATTACTTGGTAAGATGAATGCTTCAGAAATCAGAGAAAACTTTTTTGTTAATACAATTAAGAAGAATAGTTTAAATATTAAATATGTTATTACATTAGATAATGATACAAGATTAGTATTAAGTACGGCTTTAAATTTAATTGGTGCGATGGATCATCCTTTAAATAGAGCGTTTTTAAATGAGAATAGAACTAAAGTTATTTCTGGATATGGAATAATGCAACCTAGAGTTAGTGTTGATATTGAATCTACTAATAAGAGTTTATATAGTCAGATTTTTGCTGGTGTAGGTGGGTTTGATACATACTCAGCTGTTGTTCCTAATGTGTATCAAGATTTATTTAAAGAGGGAAGTTTCATTGGTAAAGGTATTTATGATTTAGAAATATTTGATGAAATATTAGATAATACTTTTCCTGATAATTTGATTTTGTCACATGATTTATTAGAGGGAAGTTATTTAAGAACAGGTTATGTTTCAGATATAGAAGTTATAGATGATTTTCCATCTTCATTTTTGACAGATATTACTAGACATCATCGTTGGGCTAGAGGAGATACACAAATATTATATTGGCTTTTTAATAGAGTAAAAAATAAAAATAATGAGACTGTTAAAAATCCATTAAATTTACTTTCTAGATTTAAAATATTAGATAATATAATTAGAATGTTTTTAATGCCATCATTATTACTTATTTTGTTACTTTCTATTTGTTTTGGAAAAGTTAATTCTTTGTTCTTTTTAGGATTAGTTTTATTAGAAATTTCTTTTTCAATTATTTCATTTATTGCTGGTAAGATGACATTTAAAAGTAATAAAAAGATGCATGTTTATTATAAGAATTTATTAGTAGGTGGAAAAAGTATTATACTTCAAGCTCTTATTACTTTTTCATGTATACCTTTTTATTCTATGCTTTATATGGATGCATTTTTTAGGACTTTGTATAGATTATTTGTATCACATAAGAATTTACTTAACTGGCTTACATTTGAAGAGACTATAAATAATACTAAAGAAGGTTTCTTTAATTATGTTAAGGCTTTTATTGTTAACTATGTTTTTGGTATTATCTTCTTTATTGTAGGACTTTTAACAAATAATATATCTTCATATGTTATAGCTTTCTTATTTGTTATTGCACCTGTTGTTTTATATTTAGTAAGTTTAAATATAAATAAAGATATTACTATTAGAGATAATAAAAAAGATAAGTTAGTAGATATTGCCAAAGATACTTGGAAGTATTTTTCAGATAATTTAGTTGAAGAATATAATTATCTTATACCGGATAACTATCAAGAAAATAGAGAGAACAAATTAGATATGAGAACTTCTCCTACGGCGATAGGTTATTCATTAGTAAGTATAGTATCAGCTTATAATATGGATTTTATAGGTAGAGAAGAGGTTTTAGATTTAATAGATAAAGTTTTGAAAAGTGTTGATTCTTTAGAAAAATGGAATGGTCATTTATATAACTGGTATGATATAAAAACAAAGAATGTGATGCAACCAAGATTTGTTTCAACAGTTGACTCTGGTAATTTAGTTGCGAGTATGATCGTTGTTAGAGAGTTTCTTAGTACTTTAGAAGAAGAAAAATTACTAAAGCTTTGTGATAAGTTGATTAATAATACTAATTTTAAGAAGTTATATACTAAGAAGAATGTATTTAGTATTGGATATGATGATAATGAAGGAAAATTATCAATTTATAATTATAATAAGTTCGCTAGTGAATCAAGATTAACTAGTTATTTAGCAATTTGTAAAGGTGATGTTCCAGCAAAACATTGGTTTTCTTTAGATAAGTCTCTAACAACATATAAAGGACATAAAGGACTTATTTCTTGGTCTGGTACTTCATTTGAATATTATATGCCATTGTTATTTATGAAGAATTATCCTAATACATTGTTAGATGAGTCATACTATTTTGCTTATTTTTGTCAAAAAGAATATATAGAAAAAGTTTCTAGAAAATTACCATGGGGTATTAGTGAGTCAGCTTATAGTGAACTTGATAATTCTCTAAATTATAAATATAAAGCTTTTTCGACACCGTATTTAAAAGCAAAAGAAGATAAAGAAAATAGAGTAGTTTTATCTCCTTATGCATCAATTATGGCTATGGAGTTATTTCCAGATTCAGTTATTTCTAATATTGAAGCATTTATGAAATTAGATATGTATGGTAAATATGGTTTATATGAGTCATATGACTATGATAATAAAAATGTAGTAGAAGCATATTTTGCACATCATCAAGGAATGATTTTAGTAGGACTTGTTAATTATTTAAAGAAGGATGTTATAAAGAATTATTTTCATAGTAATCTTTCTATTAGAACTTTTGAGATTTTGTTAAAAGAAAAGGTACAACTTAGAAGTGATATAGATATGAAAATGGATAGTTATAAAAAATACAATTATAAAAAAGAAAAAGTTCTTAATGATATTAGAACTTATAACTATATTTCTTATATGCCAGAAGTTTCAGTTTTATCTAATAAAAAATACTGTGTACTTTTAAATGATAGAGGTAATGGTTTTTCTAGATATAGAACTTTACAACTTAATAGATATAGGAAAGTTACAGAACAAGATTATGGTTTATTTATGTATGTTAGAGATGTAAAAACTAATTATACTTGGTCTAATACTTTTGCACCAGTTAATAAGAGACCTGATAATTATGAAGTTGTTTTTGCTTCTGATAAAATTAAATATATAAGAACTGATGGAGTTATAACTACTAGTACTGAAGTTGTAGTTGCTACTGATAATAATGCAGAAGTTAGAAAAGTAACATTTAAAAATAATGGACGTAGTCAGAAGGTATTAGAACTTACTACTTATACAGAAGCTATTTTATCTGAAAATATGGATGATGTTTCACATAGAGTTTTTAATAATATGTTTATATCTAGTGAGTATGATAATAAATCTAATTCTTTGATACTAGTTAGAAAGAGTAGAAAAGACTCTAATGTTAATAGTTATTTGGTACATAGATTAATTATTGATAATCCAGTAGATAAATATAGTTATGAGACTGAAAGAAGTAATTTTATAGGAATAGGACATGATTCTACTGAGCCGGTTTGTATAAATAATAAACTTAGTAATTATACTGGTGATAATTTAGATCCAGTTTGTAGTATTAGAAATAAAATTACAATTGAAGCTGGTAGTAGTAAAAGTGTTTATGTAGTACTTGGTTTTGGTAGAAGTAGAGAACAGATTAATGACATAATTAATTCTTATGTAACTAAGTATGATTTTGATAGAGTATTTAAAGTTTCAGCTTTAGCGAACGCTATTAATACAAAGAATATGAATATAAAAGGTAATGATTTAAGAATATTTAATACTATGCTTAATTATTTATATCAGACTACTAAGATATCTGTTACAGAAGAGAGAATGGATTTATTAAGAAAGAATAGTTTGTCTCAAAAAGGATTATGGAAATTTGGAATATCTGGTGATAGACCAATAATATTAGTTGATATTAATGATATTAGTGATTTATCTTTTGTACTTGGTATTTTAAAGGCATTTGAATATTATAAAAATAATTCAATATTTGTAGATGTTGTGATTATAAATGATGAAGATGGTAAATATAGTGATGTTATTAATAGAGAAATAGAAAATGAGATTTATAGAATGTATTCTGTTAATAGTTTTTATCATACACCTGGAGCTATTAAAGTTATTGATGGAAAAAGTTTATCTAGGGAAGAGATAAGTTTATTTAGAATTGTTCCAAGACTTAGATTTGATATTAAGAATCATATTACTTTAAATGAAGCAGTTGAGGAGTTACAGAAAAACAATAAAATTGGTAATTATTATAGAGATGAATATGAAGAAAATGTACCTAGTGTAAATGAAGAAAAGTTAGTTTTTGATAATGGTTATGCAGGATTTAATAAAACTGGTACAGAGTATATTATTTATAATAATGGAACACCTGCTCCTTGGAGTAATGTTATTGCGAATGAGAAGTTTGGAACAATTATTACTAATACTGGTGCAGGATATACTTATTTTGAAAATTCTTCAGAGTTTAAGATTACTTCTTGGACTAATGATACTGTTGTTTCTGATGTTTCGGAAGGCTTTAAGTTTGATGGAAAAAGATTTCATCCGGAATCATGTATTCATGGACTTGGTTATAGTATTTTAAAGAGTGAGTCTTTAGAATTAGAAAAGGAAATAACAGAGTTTGTTCCAGTTGATGATACGGTTAAATTATATTTATTGAAATTAAAAAATAAGACTAATAAAAAGTTAGACTTTGATGTTAGTTACTTTATTAATCCAGTGCTTGGTAATTTTGAGGAGAAAACGGCTAGACATATTTTATCAGAGTTTATTCCTTCAGATAATTGTGTAAAACTACGTAATGTTTATAGTGTTAATTATAGTGAGTTTTGTGTTTATATGTCTTCTAGTGAAAAGATTAATTCTTCTGTTGTTGATAGAATCTTGGTTAAGAGTATTGATACTAAGGTTAGTTTGAAGCCAGGTGAGGAAAAGAGTATTTCATTTATGTTGGCTGCTTTAAATAATGATAAAGGTCATTTAGAATTAATTGATAAATATCGTGATATTTCAAATGTAGAGAAGGAATTAGTTAAGGTTAAGAAACATTGGCGAGAGACTTTAGGTGTTATTTCTGTAAAGAGTCCTGATAAGAGTTTTGATTTTATGATTAATTCTTGGTATTTATATCAAACTATTTCTTCTAGAATTATGGCTAAAGCAGGATTTTATCAAGTATCTGGTGCCTTTGGCTATAGAGATCAGTTACAAGATGCGATGAATATAGTATTGGTAAAACCAGAGTATACAAGGAAGCAAATATTAATTAATGCGGCTCATCAATTTACTTCAGGAGATGTTTTACATTGGTGGCATGATAGTAATAATTTTGGACTTAGAAGTCGTTACAAGGATGATTTTCTTTGGCTAGTTTATGCAACTATTAATTATATTGATGTTACTGGGGATGTTTCTATTTTAAAAGAAGTTGTTCCTTATGTATCTGGAGATGTACTTAGTAATTATGAGTATGAAAAGACAATGTATTTTAGTTATACAGAAAAAACTGATACTTTATTGAAGCATTGTATTAAGGCTTTAGAATTATCGATGTCTTCTCTTGGTAGTCATGGCATATCTTTAATTGGTGGCGGTGACTGGAATGATGGTATGAATAGAGTTGGTATTAAAGGAAAAGGTGAAAGTGTCTGGTTAGGCTTCTTCTTATATAATATTATTGATAAGTTTACTCAGATGATAAAAGAATTTAATATTGATTTAGATGTTTTAGAGTACTATGAATTTAATAAGTTATTGAAAACTAATTTAAATAAATATGCTTGGGATGGAAATTATTATTTAAGAGCTTATTTTGATAATGGTGATAAACTTGGTAGTCATGAAAATAATGAGTGTAAAATAGATTTAATTTCACAGAGTTTTTCAATTATATCTGGAGTGATACCAGAGAACAGAGTAGATAAAGTTTTGGATTCTGTTTCAGAAAACTTGGTTGATGAAAAAACAGGTATTGTTAAACTATTGACTCCAGCTTTTAATAAGTCTTTAAATAATCCTGGCTATATTATGAATTATCATAAAGGTATTAGGGAAAATGGAGGTCAATATACACATGCGGTTGCTTGGTACATTATGGCTTTAATTAAGGAAAGTCATTATAATGAGGCATATCGTTATTATCAAATGATTAATCCGATAAATAAAAGTATGAATAAGGAACAGGCTTTGAAGTACAAAGTTGAACCTTATGTTATAGCGGCTGATATATATTCTGCATCTAGCTTTTTAGGGTGCGGTGGATGGACTTGGTATACTGGTTCTTCTGGTTGGTTTTATAATACTGGTGTAAGAGATATTTTAGGTATTCAAAAACATGGTAATATTTTAAATATTGTTCCTAGTATTCCAGATGACTGGGATGGATTTAAAGTTGTTTATAAATATATGAATACTGTTTATAATATCGAAGTAAAAAGAACAGGTATAGAAAAAATTACTTTTGATGGAAGAGTTGTTGAAAGTGTAAGACTTGTTGATGATAGTTCTACTCATAGTGTAATTGTTGATATAAAATAGGTAACACATAACATTATTTTTCTTTGACTTTTTATGACTTCTATGGTATAATATAGCCAATTTTTAAAGAGGGATGGTTGTTATGAGAAATATTTATGTATCTGGTGATGAAATAGGACGTGTTCTTTTGGATTCTTATAATCCTGCTATGAAATTTTTAATTAGTAATAAAAAAATGAGTACATATGGTGATTTATTAAAGATTCCAGCATGGGAATTACGTTCATATTTTAAAAATTGGTATGATTATGCTTCTGTTAGGGATGATGTTCATGCTAAAAATTATAGTTTATTAGGTGAAGAATTAATGCTTGGATTATCTTTGGATAGAGAAGAGAGCGAAAGGTTGGCCGATAAAAAGTTGTCTGACTGTTATTTACCTGGTCCATTGGTTAGTACATTAGCTAATGGTTCTAATAGATTACATCCAGTTGAGACGATTGGCGATTTATTATTGGTTCCATATGATGAACTTACTAGGATGAGAGGTATGGGTATAACAAAACTTGAACAATTAAAATCTTTTGTACATAGTCTTGGTACTTTATTTTATGATGATTATGTACCTTTTGAATTAATACCTGATATATTAAGAGAAAATGGTATTCTACCAATTGATGATTTGGATTTTGGACCTGAAACAAAGAAGTTATTACATAATTATGAGATTCATTCTGTTGGTGATGCTTTAAGAAGTTATGATCATATTTCTAAAAATTCTTTATTTAGTCAACAAAGATTAGCTTCTTTTACCGATAAATTATCTAATTATTCTTTAACTGATGAAGTACTTGAAAGTATGAGCATATGTAGTAGTGATGTTGTTAGAGAAAGTTGGGATCCTAATTATATATTAAGATGTGAGATGAAGAAAAAACTTAAAGAAAAAAATGAATTGGAGCAAGCTTTTTTTGAAAAGGATGAATTGACAAGAAGATTAGATTACATTAGTGCTAAAATTAATTTTTTAAGTTCTACTACTTCTAATAATAAACAGTTAGTGAAAAAGGGTGAGTAATCACTCTTTTGTTATTATTTATATTTCTAATTTGTAGCAATATCTTTTCTATGATATAATTTAGTTGGGTGATTAGATGATAAATTTTGACTTTGATACGTATTTAAATAAATATATAGATAAAGATATTTTTAAAAAATTTTATGACAGAAAAGAAGAAGTGTTTGAAAAATTTAATAATAGTAAAATGGTTGGTTGGAGTAAAGATATTGATAAAAATATTGTTGAAGATATTATAAAAATAAGAGATGAGATAAGAAATAATTCTTCTTGTCTTGTTGTTATTGGTATTGGAGGTTCATATTTAGGAAGTCTAGCAATAAATAGTTTGTTTGATAGTAAATTTGAGATAGTTTATTTAGGCAATAATTTATCTAGTAAATATATTTTAGATACTTTTAAATATTTAGAAGATAAAGATTTTTATGTTAATGTTATTAGTAAATCTGGTACTACTATGGAAATTCAAATTACTTATTCTTTACTACTTGATTTTATGAAGAAAAAATATAGTGAAGAAGAGATAGTTAAAAGGACTATTATTACTACTGATTCTGTTAAAGGTAAATTAAGAGAAGAAGTTAGATGCAAAAATTATAGATCTTTTGTTATACCTGATGATATAGGTGGTAGATATTCTTTAATTACTCCGGCTCATTTATTACCATTATCATTTAATATAGATATAAAAAAGTTAATTACAGGATTTAGAGAAGGACTTAATTTAAAAGAAGAAGCTTATTTGTATGCTGTTTCTAGAAGAAGTTTATTTAAAATAGGAAAATATATTGAAAATTTTAGTGTTTATGAACCTAGTTTTAGTAACTTTTTAGAATGGATTAAACAATTACTTGGTGAGACTGAAGGAAAAAATAATAAAGGTATTTTTCCTGTTTCTACTATAGGTACTAGAGATTTACATTCATTGGGACAGTTTATACAAGATGGACATTCTATTATATTTGAAACATTTATAAAGATAAAAAATATTAATAATAATATTAAATTTAAAAATATAGAATTAGATAAAATTAATAATTTAGTTTTAGATTCAGTTGTAGAAGCTCATCTTAAGAATAATGTGTTTTCTAGTATTATAGAGATTAATTCTATAAATGAGGAGACTATTGGTATATTATGTGCATTCTTTATGCTTAGTGCAGCTTATTCAGGATATTTATTTGATGTTGAACCTTTTAATCAACCGGGTGTTGAAATATATAAAGAGTGTGTTAAGAATAATTTGAGTGAGGCTTTAAAATGAAAAAGAAATATTTAATTATAATTAGTATGTTTTTAATTATATTTTTGGGAATGTTAGGAATAGTTTTGTTTGATAAGAATTTAATTTTTGATAGTACTATTTATAACTTTATTATTAGTTTTAGATGTGATGCATTAGATATTTTTTTTAAAACAATTACTAAACTTGGTAATACTTTAACTATTATTGGAATAGTTTGCTTATTTGTACTTATTTTTAAAAATAAATATAGTTTATTATTAGTTATATCAGCCTTGGATTCAGTTATTCTTAATACAATAATTAAACATATAGTTAGAAGAGAAAGACCTAGTGTATTACGTTTAATTAGTCAGGGAGGATATTCATTTCCATCTGGCCATGCGATGATTTCTGTTTGTGTATATGGATTTTTATTATACTTAGCCTTTAGTAAGATAAAAAATAAATATTTAAAATATATTTGTTCTTTTCTTTTATTTATATTAATTATTAGTATTGGACTTAGTAGGATATATGTTGGAGTACATTATGCATCAGATATAATAGCTGGCTATTCATTAGCACTAATTGAAGTTATACTTTTAGTTCAATTAGATAAAAATATTAAAATAGAGGATGGTAAGATATGTATAAAATGATAGTTACTGGTTTTGATGGAGTATTAGTAGATAATGATTTAGCAATATCACTTTCTACAATGTTAGAAATAGATAGGATAAGAAGAAAAGGATATTTATTTGCTATTGCGACTAGTAGATGTTTAGGGGATATTTTATATTACAATAGAGACTTTTCTTTTTTAGATTATGTTATAGCGAGTGATGGAGCTGTTGTTTATGATGTAAATAAAGAAAAAGTAATATTTAAAAAGGGCGTTTCTGTTAGTTGTATTAGGAAAATTTATAATATTTTTTTAGGAAAACTTATTTATGCTTCTAGAAAAGATAGAAAATTTAAATTAGAAAATTTAGATGATATTACTGATATATATAAATTAGAAATAGTTTGTTCTAGTCGTGATGATAGTTTAGAAGTTATTGATAAACTTAAAAGATTAAATTTAAAGATTAATTACTTTGAACAATATATTAATGATACTTATTATGTTGATATAGTTAGTTTAGATATTGATAAGTTTGTTGGTGTAGAGAAGATTTGTAATAAGAAAAAGATTTCTACAGAAGAGGTTGTTTCATTTGGCGAATACTATAATGATATAAATTTAGTTAAGAATACTGGTCTTGGGGTTTCAATGGATAATGCTATAAAAGAAGTAAAAAAAGTATCTAAGAAGAGTACTTTGGATAATTTAAATAAGGGAGTAGAAGAATTTATAAAAAATAATTTTTAAAATTAGATTGTTTGTATTATAATATGAAATTGAGGAGAAGGAGACTATGAGATTAAAAGTTAAGGAAAATGCTGAATTACTTTCATATTTATATGATAATTTAGATATGCCTAAGAAAAAAATTAAACAGTATTTAACACATGGTTCTATTTATGTTAATAATGTTAAGACTAGGCAATATAATTACCCATTAATTAATGGTATGGAAATTGTAATTGATACGGATAATAAGAATAAAAAAGTATTACCATTTGATATTGTATTTGAAGATGATAATATAATTGTTGTGAATAAGCCGGCTGGACTTTTGACAATAGCGACAGCTAAGGAAAAAGAGAAGACACTTTATCATATTGTGTCAGATTACTTAAAGAGTAATAATCATAGTGCTAGAGTTTTTGTAGTACATAGATTAGATAAAGATACATCTGGCATTGTTGTTTTAGCCAAGAATGAAAGTATTAAAAGACAATTACAAGATAATTGGAATGAATATGTAACTTTAAGAGAATATGTTGCGGTAGTACATAATAAGTTAAAGAATAAATCTGGTAGAATAGTACAGAATTTAAAAGAGACTAAGACAAATTTGGTTTATGTTACGAAAAAAGATGATGGTAAGGAAGCTATTACTAATTATAATGTTGTGAAGGAAAATGATAAGTATTCATTAGTTAGTATAAATATTGAAACTGGTCGTAAGAATCAGATAAGAGTAGCTTTTGCGTTACTAGGTAATGCAATTCTTGGAGATACTAAGTATGGTATAAAAGATGATTTTAATAGATTATATTTACATGCGAATAGATTAAAGATGTATTATCCAGTTATTAAGAAGGATATTTTGTTTGAAACTGCTAATCCAGTGGAATTTAAAAAAGTTATAAAATAGGAGCTAATCATGAAAAAAGTATTAATAGTTGTACTTGGTGTAGTTGTGATAGGATGTTTGATAGGTTTTTATTTTGATAAAGATAGTTTAAGTTCTATTAAAGATAATAAAAATGTAGAAGAAAGTGATGATGTTTCTTTTCCTACTGATGAGTTGTTTTCTAAAGAGTATGGTAATGCTCAAAAAAAACTTAGTAAAATGTCACTAGAGGAAAAAGTTGGACAATTATTTTTAGTTAGATATGATAAAAATATGGCAATGTCATGGATAAATGATTATTATGCTGGAGGTTATATTTTATTTGCGAAAGACTTTGATAATCATACTAAAGGGTCTATAAAAGAGGAACTTTCTTCATTAAATAAAAATAGTAAAATACCTTTGGTATTTGCGGTTGATGAAGAGGGTGGATACGTTACTAGAGTTAGTAGATATAAAGCTTTTAGAGATGAGAAGTTTCCTTCTCCTAGGGATGTTTATGATTCACTAGGTGTGGAAGGATTAGAAAGTATTGAAAAAGAAAAGGGAGAGTTATTATTATCCCTTGGAATTAATTTAAATTTAGCACCAGTTGCGGATGTTTCAGTTGATAGTAATGATTTTATTAATAATAGAACATTTAATAGAGACGCTAAAGAGACAGCTAATTTAATTGGTCTTATGGTAGATTACGCAAATGAAGTTGAAATATCTTCTTCTTTAAAGCATTTTCCTGGATATGGTAATAATGTTGATACACATACAGGTGTTGCGATAGATGAGAGAAGTTACGATAACTTTTTAAATAATGATTATTTACCATTTGAAGAAGGAATTAAAAGGAAAGTTCCAAGTATATTGGTATCACATAATATAATTAAATGTATAGATAGTGAATATCCAGCAACTTTAAGTGAAAGGATCGTTACTGGAGAGTTAAGAAATAAACTTAATTTTTCTGGTATAATTATTACAGATGACTTATCAATGGGTGCTGTTTCATCTTATGTTGATGATAATAGTGCAGCTGTTTTAGCAATAAATGCTGGTAATGATTTAATTATTACTTCTGATTTTGTTAATATGTATAATTCAGTAATTACGGCTGTTAAAGCTGGTAAGATAAAAATGGAAACTATTGATACTGCGGTTAGAAGAATTTTAGCATGGAAGAGTTTTTATAATATGTAAGGAGGATTTATATGATAATAGATGTTAAAAAATTATATGAAAAATTAGATGATTATAAGGGAAAAGAAGTTGTACTTCAAGGTTGGATTCGTAATCATCGTAAGCAAAAAGAATTTGGATTTATAGATTTTAATGATGGTACTTTTTTTAAGAGTGTACAAATAGTTTATGATGATAAGTTAGAATCATTTGATACTATACAGTCTTTACATATCGGTTCTGCTATAGAAGTAGAAGGTATGTTGGTTGAATCTCCAGCTAAGGGACAAGCGTTTGAAGTTCAAATGAAGAGTTATAAATTACTTGGTGACTGTCCAGAGGATTATCCTATTCAGCCAAAGAGACATAGTAGAGAATTTTTAAGAGAACAAGCTTATCTTAGACCTAGAACAAATTTATTTAATGCTGTTTTTAGAGTTAGAAGTGTAGCTGCTTATGCAATACATAAATATTTTCAAGAAAATGGATATATTTATTTTCATGCTCCATTAATAACAGCTAGTGACTGTGAAGGAGCTGGAGAAATGTTTCAAGTTACAACTCTTGATTTGAATAGAGTTGCTAAAATGGGAAAAGTTGATTATAGTAAAGATTTCTTTGGTAGACAAACAGCACTTACTGTTTCTGGACAATTACAAGCTGAAACATTTGCTTTAGCTTATAAAAAAACATATACCTTTGGACCAACTTTTAGAGCAGAAAATTCTAATACTAAAACTCACGCTAATGAATTTTGGATGATTGAGCCTGAGATTGCTTTTTGTGATTTAAATGGTAATATGGATATTATGGAAGAAATGCTTAAGTATATTGTTAAGTATGTTCTTGATAATTGTAAAGAAGAAATGCAATTTTTTGATAGTTTTGTAGAAAAAGGTTTAATTGAAAAACTTACTAAGTTAATTTCTAGTGAGTTTGTTAGAGTTACTCATGAAGAAGTTATTTCTATATTGAAAAAGGCTGATGTTAAATGGGAATTTGAACCAGAGTATGGTGAGGATATTGCCAAAGAACACGAAAAATATATTACAGAGTATTTTGATGGACCAGTATTTATTAAAGATTGGCCAAAAGATATAAAGGCATTTTATATGAAACAAAATCCAGATGGAAAAACTGTTGCGGCAGTTGATTTGGAAGTACCAGGTGCTGGTGAATTAATGGGTGGTTCACAAAGAGAAGAAGATTATGACAAGTTAGTTAGTCGTATGGATGAATTAAAAATGGATAAAGATTCACTTGAATGGTATTTAAATTTACGTAAATTTGGTGGATGTTATCATTCTGGATTCGGTATGGGATTTGAACGTTTATTAATATATTTAACGGGTGTTGAAAATATTCGCGATGTAATACCTTATCCTAGAACTCCAGGTAATTGTGAATTTTAATTTACTTACTTTCAATTTTATGTTATTATTTTTGTAGTATAAGATAGGAAGTGAGAATTAGTTATGAATTGTCCAAGATGTAATAGTCAAGTCCAACCTGGTAATTCATTTTGCTCTAGTTGTGGATTTAATTTAAATGAACAAAACAATGTGAACAATAATAATTTTAATAGTCAAAATAATATGAATAATAATAATCAACAAATGTATAACAATAATATGATGAATAATCAACAGGGTATGAATATGAATAATCAACAAATGATGTATAATAATCAAATGCAACAGGGAAATTATAATCAGTATCAACAGGGTACGCCTGTTAGAATGAAAGGTTCTAGAGCTTTTAAAATTGTATTGGTTTTAGATTGTATTTTAATACCATTATTGTTAATTAAATTTATTGGTGGTGGATTTGGATGGGATGATTTTAGTACTCTTTTATTAACTAATGCAGTTGGTTTTTCTCTTTATGTGAAAGATAAAAAAAATAATATGTAAAATAAAATTAAAGACATTTGGTTCAATGTCAAATAGTGTTGGTGGAACCAAAAACTAATGATAAATGAATTGG
>CAVAJX010000008.1:0-6348 GCA_963589235.1 bacterium
CCTTTGTTTGTTATCTATATTATAAATCGGTAACATTTTAACTAATGTTTAACAACATTATCTTTCATTCATATTTCAATTCTTCTTTATTTTCTACATTTCTTTCATAATGATTCATACTTATATAAAGACTCAATAAATAAAAACCGTGTATAATTGTTATTATTTAAAGTAGTAGCGTTTGATTTCATAAAAACTATATTACCCTAAATGTCTTCTATTATATATTTATTCACATATCCATTACTATCATAATCAAGCGAAACATCATAATCTTTACGCTCACTTAACATATTTCTAATTTCTTTAATTTGTTTTTCTTCAGTAGCTGTAACATCTTTATAAACAACTGTAATTATATGACTTTTATTAGTTTTATTATTAGTAACTATATCATCCAAAGTTCTAACTATGAAGAAACCCGACCTTTTACCAGCATCATTTTCATATTGCGTATTGAAGGAATCAACTTCAAAACTGTCATGAGCAGTTTCAGTTACATTTTCAGTTTTAGAAAAAGTAGTATATATATTATATCCCATAAAACAAAATATCAAAATGAATATTGTAACAAACACAACAGCAAAAACTTTTGAAGTTTTTCCGATGTTACTATTTTTTATTAATTCTTGAGCTTTATTAAAGTTCTCTTCCATTTGTTCACTATGTGCTTTCAAAACACCCTTAGTATACTTATATCCTTCGTTATAAGCATCATCAACCGAAAAAGTTGTTCCACAAAATTCACATTTTACTTGCGTAGTACCTTCTTCAACTTTTAATTGAGCACCGCAATTCTTACATTTTAATTCTACTAATTTCACCTAACATCACCTACAACCATTATATCTTACTTTTACCTCACAGTAAATAATTAAATTATTACAATAGTGTAAAATTATTTTGTAGTGGAAGACATAAATAAAAAAAAGACTAATGTTATAATAAATTTGATAAACATTAAACATTGAGGCATTTTCTATGAATATATTATCTCAATTTAATTAACTTATTAATTTGGACAAACTAAATTAAAATGTGTACCTATTTGGATACCTAATACATATATAAACAAGCAGAAAGCCCTTATAAACAAAGTATCCCGCCATTTCTGACGGGATTTCAGGGGAAATAAAATTGCTTGATTTTTAATCATATTTTGCATTATTTGGTATTTATATTTTGCTAAACTTATCGTAAAGTACCCTATTTTACCCATGTTTTCATATGTAGTTGTTCCCCCATTTGTTTCCAAGAAATTTTTTAAAACGCCAATTTGTTACCTTAAAAAATTACTTCAATATATTATTACAAATCTAAACTATTTTTATTAAGCAGAAATTCCTGAATACCAATAACTAATATTCCTTCTTCAGTTATCCAATGTTTCATAGTATCTTTAACAACTATTATCTTTTTAAAATTATCATTAATATTCATTAATGGTCTTTCTTCTTGGATAGTTTTTTCTCTTGTATCTAGGTTTAGTGCTGATTGTACATAATATCTTTTATTTCCCAAATTACATACAAAATCAACTTCTAATTGTTTTCTCTGATTACCTTCTCTTAACTCAACAACACCAACATCAACATTATATCCTCTAACAATTAGCTCATTATATATAATATTTTCAATTATATGGTTTTCTTCTTGTTGTCTGAAATTCAATCTAGCATTTCTTAAACCAATATCTGAAAAATAATATTTTTGTGGTGTTTGTATATACTTTTTGCCTTTAACATCATATCTATCAGACTTATTTACAATAAATGAATCCTCAATATACTTTATATAAGAATTAACTGTATTAGATGATATTCCTTTTTCACCATTACTTACAAATGTATCATATATCTTTTTAGGATTAGTTAATGATCCAACTGATGATGCTAGCATATTAATAATAGAATCAAGTATATCAACTCTTTGAATATTATTTCTTTCAATAATATCTTTTATATAAGTTTGATCAAATAAATCTTTTAAATATTTTGATTTTTCTTCATCAGTTTTCTTAGAAAGTATCAATGGTAATCCTCCATATAAAATATATTCATTCCACGCATCTTGCTTATCACCATTGAATGCTTCAACATATTCAGAGAAAGATAATGGAAATACTTTTATTTCATCACCCCTACCCCTAAATTCAGTAATAATATCTGATGATAAAAATTTTGAATTACTACCAGTTACATAAACATCAAGATTTCTCTCATATAAAAAGCCATTTAATACTGATTCAAAGCCCTCTACCATTTGTATTTCATCTAATAATATATAATAAACATCTTTATCTTTTATCAGAGATTTAATATATTCATTTAATTCATGAGAATCACGATATTTTTTATTTTCTTCTTTATCTAATTCTAACTTAATGATATGATCCTCTTTTACATCACTTTCAAGTAAATAATTTTTAAATAAGGGATCTAATAAATATGACTTCCCACACCTTCTAATACCAGTAATTATTTTAATTAGACCATTTTCTTTTCTGCTTATTAATTTGTTTAAATAGACATCTCTTTTAATTTCTTTCATATTGACCTCCACTCAAGATTTTTGCCGTTTCTGTCACTTTTTCTCAATATCATTATACAGCTTTTTAATTTTATTTCCAATAGTTCATTGAGAATTTTTGCCATTTTTGCCACTTTTTCTCAATAATAGTATATACATTTAATATTTAATTATTCATAATATTTTCATTATCTTGATACGGATAAAGCTTGTAATATCCGTATCATATAAGTTTAAAATATAACCTTTTTAACTCGCTGCACACATTTTTTCATAAAAGCCAAATTAAAAACCTAGATTTTTTACTTCTAGGTTCTTTATTAGTTAAAATAAATCTATTACCATATTTTACTTATGCACTTTGCTGTGTATAACAACCATTACCATTTATTAAATCAATTATCATAATTATAATATTAATAATATTAATTTGACCATCAAACAATTGAAGAATACTTCCATAACTTGTAAATGGATCTTCATTTAATATTCTTTTATCAATTACGCCATTTTTCATAATATATGTTTTTATTAAATTAATAAATCTTGTTTGTTCTACATTTAATTCATTTTCATTAATATATTTTGCAAATTCATTATCAATAGCTTCTTTTGATAATCCAACTGTCTTTCTAACTAATAAAACTAAAGACTCATTATTGTAGTTTAAATTATATTCATTTTGATTAGAATTTAAGTCATTGAATAATATATCTTGAAGTTTATTAATTTCTTCTGGACTAATTTTTTCATTATTTCTAATTTTGTTAATAATTTCATTATCCATATGATTTCTTAAATAGAAATTCATTTTCTTTTTATAGTCTGTTAACTTTTCTTGTTCAATTCTTCTATCATCATGTTCAACTATATTAATATCATCACTAAAATCCGTATAAACTGCTTTTTTAATATTTTTAGGCAAATATTTAATTAATTCTCTTAAGGAATCTCTTATCCTATCCACTTCTAATATATCTGCCCTTTCTACATATGCTGATTCTATTATCTTCTTAACATCATCATTCTTAACTTGAACTTGAGGTATATTCATTAATCCAAGTAATCCTTCACCTATATGACTTAATCTACTTGATTCTCTATTATATTTGATATTGAGCATCTTGGATAATTCTATAGCAAGCATTAATCTATCAAATTGTTTTGCAGACTCATCATTATCATTAGACATTATCAATTGAGTTAAATTATCTTTAATTTCTTTAACTTGTAAATCCGTTAAATTATTCCAATTAACTTCATCTTTATATTTTTCAACATATTGTATTTTTTGTTTAACATCAAATTTCAAAGTGTTTAATGAATTAATTATACTAACTAATTCTTCCATTAAGAAATTCTTATATTTAACGTAATCATTATCATTTAAATATTGTACTTTTTCAAGTTCTCTTAATAAATCAACTTTAATTTCAAATATAAATTGAGAAATACTCATCCCAAGTGTAGCTTCTTTACCTTTAGGATTTTGTTCAAAAAATTCAAAGTTTTGACAAGCATCAAATATGTAAAATTCTTTTTTATCTTTTCCATATCCAAATAAATCAGGACATAATCTTGTACCTCTACCTATCATTTGTAAGAATTTAACTTTTGATTTTACTTCTTTAAAAAATACTAAGTTTACTACTTCCGGAACATCTATTCCAGTATCCATCATATCTACAGATATTGCAATTTGAGGCATTTTATTTATATCAGAAAAGTCATCTATTAAAGTTGAAGCATAATTAATATGATTATCTATTACTCTAGCAAACTCGCCATGATATTGAGGATATAATTTATTAAATCTTTCTTCAATTGCTACAGCATGCTTATGATTCTTAGCAAATATAATTGTTTTTCCTAATTTATCATTACTTTCTACTTTAAGACCTTTTTCCATTAATAGTCCAAGTATTTTATCAATTGTATTTTCATTAAATAACCAGCTAAACATTGCTCCTGGTGCTATTGTATCATCAACAGTTTCATCATCTTTAAATGTTTCTTCGTATTCTTCCTTATCTTTTTCTGATAAATCATTATATTTAATACCTTCTCTTATAAATCCAGTTGAACATTCTATTGTATGATAATCAACTAAAAACCCTGCTGCTACTGCTTCATCATATTCATATGAATATGTAGGAACATTATCTTGTAATTCAAATATCTTATATGTATTCTTATCTATATCGCTTCTTGGAGTTGCAGTAAGCCCTAATAAATAGCCATCAAAATAATCAAATATTGCTTGATACTTTTTATAAATACTTCTATGAGCTTCATCTACAATAATTAAATCAAAATGCCCAACAGTAAATAATTTCTTACCATCTTTTGTTTTAACATCATCTATAGCATTCATCATTGTTTGATATGTTGAAAAAACCATTCTTGCATTTTCAGCGTTATCTTTTTCACTTGATAAATTTATAGTTGATAGTGATGGTATCAATTTGTTAAACGCTTTCTTAGCTTGTTTAACTAATTCAGTTCTATCTGCTAAAAACAAAACATTTTTAACCCAATTATTATTTGTAAGAACATCAACAATTGATATAGCAGTTCTTGTTTTACCAGTACCAGTCGCCATTACTAACAATCCTTTTCTTTGATTGTTTCTCAAATCATCGCAAAAAGATCTTATAGCTTCTTGTTGATATGTTCTATTAGTAATATTTTCATCAATTGAAATATTTTTTAAATCCTTTCTTAATGTTCTTCTATCAATTAAAAGTTGTAATTCATCTTGAGTATAATATCCTGATACCTTTCTAGGAGGATAGTTTTTATCATCCCACATAAAGATATCAAATCCATTACTATAATAGATAATAGGTCTTTGTCCATACTTTTGTTCCAAACAATCAGCATATATTTTAGCTTGTTGTTGTCCTACTCTTGAGTCTTTAGAAGTTCTTTTAGCTTCTACTAATCCAACAGGTTTACCATTTGCACCCACTAATACATAATCAACGAAACCTTCACCTGTATTATTAGGCATACCGGTAACTGGTTCTTCTTCAATAATATTTCTATTAAATTCCCATCCAGCAATTTCTAAATCTAAATCTATATATTGCCTACGAGTCTTGAATTCTGAAATATCTTTAATATCAAAAGGAATAGTACCCTGTTTTTCTTTTCGTGTTTTAGGACTTTCTTTTCTTAATAATTCATATTGTTTTTGTAGTTGTTCAATCGTTTTTTCATTTGCTTCTAATTTTTCTAATAATTTTATTTTTTCTTTTTCTAAAGTTTTATTATTTTCAGGATTTGGAATGATTGCTTCATCAAATTTATGTTTTACATAATCAGAACAATATAAATATGTAACCCATAACATAAAGTCATGAAGGTTCTTCAAAGATAATAAGGCTTCTTGCTTACCTATTTTAGTATTACTATGAACTGCTTGATTTCCAAGCTTTTGAATATAAATTATTTTTTGTAATAAACCTGGATCAACTATATTTTTAAAGTCTATGTTATAGATTAATGTTGCTAATGTTTGTTGATATGGAATAGTTAACTCTCCATCAACTCCATAAACCCATTTAACAGCTAATTCTAGAGCCTTTCTCGACATAATTGCACACGTAGTTGAAGTAACTATTAATCCTTGTTCCGCTTCTATACAAGCATTTTTTATGTCATTTAATCTATCATCACTAATAAAATCAAAATTCGATTTCATATTCATCCCAACTCCTAACGAAAATCTATAATATTATTATAACATCGTTTTAAGTTTTTACCTAACAATTGGAGCAAATTTGCATTGACAAATTTCTGTTTATCGATTTGTTC
>CAVAJX010000009.1:0-11057 GCA_963589235.1 bacterium
GCCTATTTACAACAAAAAATAGACATTTTTAAACTTTGTAACTGAAAAAGTCGGGTTGAGGGTAAAGTCAAACCTAATAATACAGTTTTTGTTGATTATAAAAATGATCAATATGTTCTTCAAACAGAGGATAAGTAATTATCCTTCTTTTTTTGTGCAAAATTGTATTTTTGTATGTTATAATTTTTTTAGAGTAGGATGTGATATGATGAAGAAGTTTGTTCTAGCTTTAATTGTTTCATTATGTTTAGTTGTGCCAGCTAAAGTAAATGCGGTGGAGTTAGAAAAGAGTTTTGAGACGAGTTTTGATTCATCTGATGGTTATATTTATTCTATGACTAGTTATGATGATTCTGGAAATGTTGATGGATATATTATTTACTCTGAATACAGAGAAATTTACAGAAAATATGATTTAAATAATAAATTAGTTTGGAATAAATCTAATATTGTAGTTAAAGATCTGAATGTTACTAGTGATAGTAATGATAATCTTTTAATAAAAAGAATAAATCCTGATACGAAGGAAGTTATTTGGCAAGATAAATTTAACGGAAATGGAAGTGAGTGGGTTAATGGCATTTTCTATGATTATGATTCTAAAGATAATGTTACTGGTTATTTACTTATAGTTAATACTGATTCTACTGATTTAGATATTGATCCAGGGACTTATATTATCAAATATAGTTTGAATGGTAAAATGCTTTGGATTAAACCATGTCAGAATACATCTTATGTTTCTGAGGAATTTATGAAAAATAAAGATGGTGATTGGATTGAGTTTTCGACTTATCATGGCGAACATGGAATTGTTCAATTTGGAATTTTTAATAAAACAAAAAATAACGAAATTTTAATCAAATATTATGGAATGTCATCAGAAACTAGATTAATTGTGCATGATGATTATGTTATATTTGTTTTGTACGAAAATGGTGATAATGGCTATTCCACTAGAATGTTTAAATATAATTGTGATGGAGAGGTACTTTTTGAAAAAAAACTTAAAATTCCTATTAATCCCTTTGTGTTAATTAATTCTAAGACTATCGCTGGTGATTTAGATGGCTTTATATCAATTAATTATTCAGAAATGACTAAAGAAATTACTAAGTTTGATTATGATGGAAACTTGGTATGGGAAAATGAACTTTCGTATGCACCTTATTTTATATCTGAAAGTTATGATGAAACTGGTGAGTTTAATGGATATATTGTTACTGGGTATGATGATACTAACAAAAAGGGATATATTACTAAGTTTACTTATCCTAAGAAAGTGATTGAAAGTAAGAGTAGTGATGTAGAAGTTATTAGTGACGCCTATCCTGGTAAGACTGTTACTGTTAAAGCTAAAGAGAAAACTGGTTATGTAGTTAAGAGAATTGTTGTTAAAGATAGTTCTGGTGAGGAGATAGAAGTTAGTGATGATGGAACATTTGTAATGCCTGATGATGATGTTAGTATTGAGGTTATTTATGAGAAAAAGGCTGAAAATATTATTACTAATCCTAAGACATCTTCAGCTTTGTGTGTAGCTTTGGCTATTATTTCAATATCTTTATTAGGTACATTTATTGTTAAAAATAGAAAAATGAGAGGAGAAAATTTATGAATGTATTAAAAAAAATAGGCGTAGTATTATTATCTATTGTGTTAATAAGTAGTATTTCATTATTTGTTTTTTCATTTTCTACACGTTTAACTTTAATTAAAGAATTAAAAACGCTTTTAATTGAAGATAGTAAAGAAGATATAGCTGAGGATTTAGATATTACTAAAGAAGAAGTTGATGAGTTTTTCGCTAATGAAGACGTATCTAATTTCATTGATAAATATATAGATGCATTTATTTATGGAATGGCTGGTTATAATAATTTGACAAGAGAGGATTTTAGAAAAGATATAGTTGAAGTTATTGATAATAATAAAGAGTTTTTTAAAGAAAAACTCAAAGTTACAGATGAAGATATAGATGCATTTAAAAGTAGTGAAGAATTAGATAATATTACAGAAGAACTTTATGGTTCATTTACAGAACAAGAAGATGAGGAGAGCGTACAAGTTGCTAAAGCATATACAAATTTAATTTCTACATCATTTAAAGTTAAGATGTTTATTACTATTTGTGTATTGACTTTACTTATTTGGTTATTA
Organism: bacterium; assembly: GCA_963589235.1. GTDB lineage: Bacteria > Bacillota_I > Bacilli_A > RF39 > UBA660 > CAG-877. Next base: position 2,161 of record CAVAJX010000009.1, read on the forward strand.
CAGAAAGCTTACTTTAAAACAATGAAAGTATTTGGAATTTGTTCAATTATATCTTCAGTAGTAACAGCAGGTGCTATGGTTTTATTAACGTATCTTGTTCAAAGTGTTGCTGAAGTGGAAGTATCAGTTAACTATATGTCTGGATTAATTTATTCCATTGTATTACTGGTTATTGGTATTGGATTAATTGTTACTGGTAATATTTTAAAGAAAAAGGTATCTTAGGATATCTTTTTTTTTGTAAACTTTGTGTAAAGTTTTGCATATGTTATACTTAGTGCTTTTAATTATTGAGTATTTGTGCTATATTTTATATTCTTGACTTTTAAGGAGGGATTTTATGAAATTGTATGAAGAGATATGTAGTACTTTAGCTAAAGTTACTACTATAGAAGAAGAATATATGGAATTATTGATATCTAGTTTAGTTGTTATAATTGTTTTTCATATTTTAAAAATATTTGGAAAAAAGATAATACAAAAAGTTGCGACAGGCAGAAGAGAATTTATTTCTAATCAGGCTTATCAAGTTACTTTAAATATTTTAGAAATACTAATATTTTTATTTTTATTTGACGATTATATTAGGAGTTTAATGACATTTATTAGTGTTATCTCAGCTGCTATGACGATTGCTTTAAGGGATTTTATACTTAATTTTTTCTGTGGAGTTTATATAAAAATAAAAAAGCCATTTAAAGTAGAAGAACGTATACAAATAGAAGATATAAAAGGAGATGTTATGAGTATTTCAACATTTAGTTTTGAAATACTTGAGGTTTCTACTAAAGAAGATAATGGACAATCTACTGGTATAGTTATTCATTATCCTAATTCTATTATTATTTCTAAACCAGTAAAAAATATTAATAAAGGATTTAAATATATATGGGATGAAATAATTATTAAAATTTGTTTAGATTGTGATTTAGCTAATAATAAAAAAGAAATATATAAAATAGTTAATAGTTTAGAAACTGTAAAAAGTATACCTAGAAAGATGAAAAGTCAAATAGATGATGTTAATACTACTAATAGAATTTATTTCAATAAATTGGAACCAATGATTTATACTAAGATTGTAGATGATCATGTAGAACTTGTACTTAGATATTTAATGCATCCTAAAAAAGCTAGAGATATTGAAAGTGTAATTTGGAATAAAATTTATTTGGCTTATAAAGAAGGAAAGATTAATTTATATACTGAAAATTAATCTTTTTCTTTTTCAATGAAGATTTTTTTATTATTTAGAAGTCTTTGGTTATCTTTTGATATTTCTAAAGCTAGATTTACAAAGTAGATAGCGTAGTTATATCTTCTTTGATAATAGTTACTTATTGATAGTAGGTCATATATTGTTTCATCCCAGGCAAATACTTCATTTATATAAGTTTTGGGATGATATGTTATAGTTAGAGCTTTTAGGCAGTATGTTTCTACTTCTAAATAGTTTTCTTGTAAGTAGGCTAGGAGAGCTTTTTCAACATATGGTTCTCTTAAGTATGGAGTTTCTTTAATAGATTTATCTAGCCAGAGTTTAGCTTGATCATATTTTTTTAAATTCTTGTAACAGCGACTGATATAACGCATTGATGCAGAACGTTCATCTTTCCAAGTAGCACTTTCTAGTGAGAGATGTTTTTTTAGTGTTTTAATACTTTTTTTCCAATAGCCATAGTACATATATTCTCTACCTAAATAGTGCATATTTCGGTCATTACTTGGATCTTCTTTTACAGCTAGTTCTAATAATGGTAAATAACTACTACGACTTTTTGTAGTATCTGGATAATGATTTAAAACTATATCATTTATTATTATGGAGTTTTCATTTGTTGAACAGGATAATACTTCATGGACTGGATTTATCCAAGTATAGTTATTTCTGGTATGTATTTTTTCTGTGTAGAAAGTAACTTTTGGAATATTATTTTTATCAAGACTCCAATTATATGTATATCTGGCTCTAGTTGTATCTTTTTGCCAGGCTTGTTCTAGACATTTTCTCCAACCTTTTTCAAAGACTTCGTCTAAATCTGTACAAACACATATGTCTGTATCGAGAGGGACTAAGTTTAAAGATTCATTACGAGCTACATCAAAACGCCAAGGTATTATTTCTTTTATTTTGACATGAACATTATTTTCTTTTAAGAGTTTAACAGTATTATCAGTTGAACCAGTATCTAAAACGTATATTTCATCAGCTTCTTTCATGGACTCAGTCCAACGTTTGACAAATTTTTCTTCATTTTTAGAAATGGCATAAACACATATTTTCATTATTTTCCTTTCTTATAGACAGTTTTTGTCATAAAAATATTTATTTTTTCTTTATTTATGGTATTATTATATTAGATGATAGGAGGAGTTTATTTATGAGATGTGTCAAGATAAAAGATATAAAAGAATTTGAAATGAGTGAAATAGATGAGCCAGTTAGTGTTGATGGAAGTGTTTTAATTGACGTTAAAAAGTGTGGTATCTGTGGTTCTGATATTCATTACTGGGATACTGGTGAGCCAGCTGGATTAGTTATGGGTCATGAGTATTGTGGAGTTGTTTATAATCCTGGTAGTAGAGAAGATTTAAAAGTAGGAGATAGAGTAACTGCTTTACCTATTTCTCCATGTGGACATTGTAGTGCGTGTTTAACAGGTAATCCACAATATTGTCCTGAAACTTGGACTAAAGCTACTGGTCTTTCTTTAACTAATCCTGGAGCTTTAGCACCTAAAATGGCTATTAGACCTGATATGGTATTAAAAGTACCTGATAATGTTAGTGATGATGAAGTTGCGATGGTTGAACCTAGTGCTGTTGGATTACATGCTGTACATTTAGCTGATATAAAAATTGGCGAGAAAGTATTAGTTATCGGTGGAGGTATCATTGGACTTGTTTCAGCAATGTTTGCGAAGATGGAAGGAGCTAGTTATGTAGCTTTATCTGAGACAAATGATGCTCGTGGTAAGAAAAGTGTTAGACTTGGAGTTGCGGATGAATGGTTTGACGCTAAAGATACTAAGATGCTAGAAAAGACTACACAAATTACTAATGGTGGATTTGATGTTGTTATTGAATGTTGTGGAAATTCACCTGCGGTTAGTTCTGCTTTAATGGCTGTTAGACCAGGTGGTAGAGTTATCTTAGTTGGTGTTTCTTTAGGAACAGTTACAATACCTACAATTGTTTCAGTTATGAGAGAATTAACTATTAAAGGTTCAATTGCTTATACAAAAGAAGAGTTCCAAACTTGTATTGATTTAATGGCAAGTAAGAAAATAGATACATTAAAATTTGTTGATGATGTAGTTTCTTTAGAAGAAGTTCAAAAAGCATATGAAAGATTAACATCTGGTAAAGATGACGCTGTTAAAATACTAGTTGATCCTAATAAGTAGAATTGATGGTGATTAATTATGAAATTTGATGAAATGGTTTCAAAAAGTAAAAGTACTAAAAAATCTTTTAATAATAAAATGTTATTTTTAGCAATAATTGGAATAGTTGTTGTTGTTATTTTGATATTTGTATTTAAAGCAATCTTTTCTGGTAAAGAGAAAGTTACAGTAGTTAGCTTAGATAAGAATAGTAGATTAGTACAAAGTTTATATACAACTGTTCATGACTTTAAATCTACTTCTCCGTATTGGATGTATGATGGTGAAAGCAGTAGTATTATTTCTGATATGACTGAAGTTCATAAAATGGTACTTGCATATTTAAATCTTAAGGGTGTTGATTTCTTGGAAGCAGATGATTGTACTTCATTACCTAGTGAGAATGATTATGGAAAATTGGTTTGTAGTGACAAAACAATTATAAAAAGGGAAGACGTCGAAAGATCATATCAAGAAGTTTTTGGAGATAAATTCCAGATGAGTACTGATGTTAATATTAAAGTTAATCCAAATAATGATACTTATGTTTATAATGAAGATATTGATTCTTACGTATTATATACACAAGGTTCTAAAGATGAGTTATTTTCTACAGATTATTCATATAATTATGATATATATAAAGCTGAAAGAGAAGGGGATGTTGTTAGAGTATATGAATCCTTAGATGTTGAAGATAAAACTGGTTCTATAGTTGAAAGTGCTAAGTATCTTTATACATTTAAGATGTCTGATGACAACTTATATAATTTTTATAGTATTGAAAGCGTTAAATAAGCAGATTTTATGCTTATTTTTTTGATTTATAAAAGATTTGATACTTTAAAATAAAGTTGGTTTAGTTATGAATAAAAGTGAAGAAGCAAGAAAATCTAAAAGTGCTAAGAGAACAAATAATATTTTGTAATTATCTATAATATTTAAGAATGAAAAATATTCAAAATATCATAGTTTAAATTTATTTATATGGATTTTCTTACATTTTCGTGAAGTTTATATTTTTTGCCTAAAGTATTGGCTTTAATTCAGTCACATATAAAATAAGCGATTGTCAAAAATAAGAAAAAATATAATTTGTTGATTCTTTTTACCTTTAATTTTTTTACAGTTTGTCTTTTTTTCATTGTTATTTATCTTTTTTTCATTGTTATTTATCTTGACTATTATCCTTTTTCTAAGATATAATTGTAAGGTAAAATATATTAGAGGAGGATATGTGAAATGGAAAAAGAAAGAGGATTTAGAATTATTGCTGTTATTGCTTTAATGGTTGCTGTTGTTGGATTAACAATTGGTTATGCAGCTTATTCTTCAACATTAAAGATTACTGGTACTGCTAAAGTTGACCCAGCTGTTTGGAATGTTAAATTTGCTTATTCTAATGCATCTGATACTGCTTTAACTGGTACTAAGACAGGTTCTGCTCATATTGGTACAGAAGCTACTTTAACGGATACACAAGTTTCAGGATTTGATGTTACATTAAAAGCTCCTGGTGATTCAGTTACTTATAACTTTTTAGTTGCTAATACTGGAACACTTAATGCAGAATTATCTACATTTACAATGGGTTCTTTAAGTTGTGCTCCAGCTAATGGAAGTAGTGCTACACAAGCAGAAGCAACTGCTGTATGTAATGAACTTACTTATTCATTAACAGGAGTAACTGCTAATAGCGTATTAAAAGAAGGAACAACTTCACCAGTTACTTTAACACTTTCTTGGAAAAAAGATGGTACAGCTACAGCATCTGATGATATAGCAATTACTGTTGGTGAAACAACATTACTATATACACAAGCTGAATAATATAAATAAGAGGAGTTGAAAGCTATGAAAAGAAGTCATTTAATAATAATTATTATAATGATTATTTCTATGACGGTTTTACTTTTAAATAGCTTTCTTGTTCCTATATTTAATAAATATACTTTATTTTTATTTGTTTCATTATTGTTACTTGTATTAATATTTACAGTAGGATTTACAAAAGATAAAAATAGGTATAATAAAGATATTATTCTTACACTCTTAATGTGTATATTGTTTTACTATGTTCTAACATATGCAGCGGGTTTTTTTGTTGGGTTTAGTAAAAATATTTATAATTTAAAAATATATAATATTGTTGATAATATAGTACCAGCAATATTGTTAATTGTTTCTACTGAGTTGTTAAGAAATACAATTAATTCTAAAATAAAAGATAAAGTTTGGATTTTAGTATACTCAGTTTTTATTTTTACTTTGTTAGATACAACATTAATTATAAATTCAGTTGATTATACTAAACTTTCATCATTATTAATACTGTTAGGATTATATGTATTACCAGGATTAAGTAAAAACTTTTTACTTACATATTTATCATATAAAGTAGGATATAAGTCTACTATAGTATATAGATTATTATTGGAAATTCCTTTGTATTTTGTACCTATTATACCTAACTTTGGTGATTATGTTGATTCGGTTATATATATAATTGTGCCAGTATTTATATTTAGTATTATTAGAAGAATGTTTGATAAAACTAATAAAGGAGAAATTATATTGTCTAGACCTAAACATACAGGAATAATTATTAAAACTGTTTGTGTTGTATTAGTAGGTATTCTTGTTTGTTTAAATACTGGATTTTTTAAATATCAGTTTATTGTTATTGCAACAGGATCTATGACTCCTAGTATAAATAAAGGTGATGTAGTTTTATTAAAAAAACTTAATGATAAAGAAATTAGCAAATTAAAAGTAGGAGATGTTTTAGTATTTAAACAAAATAATAAAATAATCGTTCATAGAATATCTAAAATATTTAAATCTGGTAATGAAATATTTTTTAAAACTAAAGGCGATAATAACAATGATGAGGATAATTTCTTAACTGAAGTTAATCAAGTACTTGGAACTACAAATCATAAAATAAGATATTTAGGTTATCCTACAATTATGTTATATGAAATAATGAATAATTGATTGGAGGTGTATTAAGATGCTTTTTAAAGAAAAGTCAAAATTATTAAAAGATAAAATTAGCCAAAATTTTAATAATAAATTTGGAAGTAATGCTTTTAAACTTATCTTTGGTGTTGGTTTAGTTGCTATACTTTCTTGTGTTGCTTTAATATTACTTATAAAAGCATTTTATAACAAATCATTAGAATATTTAAATTATTCAGAAGTTAGTAAAACAGATTATACAGTTAATTTAAAGAAAAATGATTATTATGATGTTAATTCATTACCTTCAGGTATGAATTATATTGCATCATTAATTAAAGATATTGATATTAATTTTGATTATTCGTTCACAGTAAATAAAAATGTTAATTATAGTTTTGTTTATTATGTAGAAGCTATTACTAGAGTATATGGTGATAAAGATAAGACATCAATATTATATGAAAAAAAAGAAGATTTAACAGAAAAAAAATCAATAACTAAACTTGATACTTCTTTTTCAACATTTAAAAAGAAAGTTACAATAGATTATGCTAAATTTAATAACTTTGTAAATTCCTTTAAAACATCATATGGTTTGACTTCAGACAGTGATGTAACAATTATATTACATATTATTGGTACAGCCAGTAATTCAGCTTATGAAGATGATATAGAAATTAATGGAGAAGCTAAAGTAGTTATTCCTTTAACTGAACAAACTATTTCAGTTGGAATTGACAGTAATAATATAAAAGAACATGGTTCTTTAAGTAAAAAGGCTGATTTTAATATCTTAAATGTTTTGTATGTTGTTTTTGCTGGACTAATCATTATAATTGATTTATTAATTCTTTATAAATTAATATTAATTGTAGATAAATATTTAAAAAGTATTTCTAAGTATCAAAAGAAACTAAATAAAATATTAAGAGAATATGACAGTATAATTGCTAATGTAGAAAATAATCTTGATACTAATAAATATCAATTTGTTAAAGTATCTTCATTTGAAGAATTATTAGATGTACATGATAATGTTGGTTCACCTATATTATTTAGAGAAGTTGTTCCAGGTAAATGTAGTCATTTTATAATTATTAGCGATAATGTTTTATATAGATTTGTATTAAAAGATGAGGATAATGATATATAGGAGGTTTTAGTATGATTAAAAATAAAAGATCAAAAAAAAATAGTACTAAACTAGGATCTTTTGTTTTTATTGCTACCTCTTTTTTTGTTTTACTTATTACTTTAGGTTATTCTGCGTCATCTTCTTCTTTAGCGATAAATGGAAAAGGTATAGTTAGAGCAAGTTCTGATGTACGTATTACTAATGCTGTTGTTTCTAATACTACTAATTTTGGTAGAGTTAATAGTAATTCAGATTATTCTGTTAATACATTTACTTCTGATATACAGTTAAGAGCTATATATTCTACTGTTTCTTTTGATATTACTGTTACTAATTTATCTTCTAGTAATGTTTTAATTACTAATGTTACTAATAAAAGCTTTTCTAACGATCGTATTTCTTATAGTTTTGAGAATATGGAAATAAATAAGACTATAATTCCAGCTGCTTCTGAATATACTTTTACTGTTAAGTTTTCGTTTTCTAATGATACTATTAGTAAGTTATTATCATCATCATATGAAGTTTTACAAGAATATTTTAATGGTGCTAATTCTAATTTGGTATCTGTTTTGGAGTTTACATTTTATAAGGTTCCACAGTATGTATTTGAAGTTAGTGCTGTACCTGATGATGCTTTAGTAGTTATTAAAAATGGTGATGAAGTACTTGAAACTGGTACTGGTTATGCAAGTAAATTGGTAGATGAAAATACTGAGTTAAGTTGGAGTGTTAGTAAAGATGGATATTATACTCAGTCTGGTACAGAAAAGGTTACTGCTGCTACTACTAAGAATATTGAACTTGTTGAAAAGAATGAATTTAATTTTACCGTTGTTCCGACTCCAGCTGATTCTGTTGTTACTATAAAGTCTGGGGATGATGTTTTAGCAACTGGTTCTGGGACACAGACTTGTAGTGTTAAGGATTTAGATACTGTTAGTTATTCTGTTGAGAGGTTTGAATATTATAGTAAAACTGGTACTTATACTATGGCTGGAAGTGATTATTCTGTTAGTGTAAGTTTGGATCAGATGCCTTGGGCTACAGGTACTTTTGTTAATACAAATAGAAAAGAGGAGACTACTAAAGAGGATACTATTTATCATCCAGGATATTATTTAATTGAAATGTGGGGTGGTAAAGGCGGAGAATATTTACGTGCTTCTGATAAGGGAGCAGGGTACAGAGGAGAAGCTGGATATATTTATGCTGTTGTACAGTTGAATTATAATCAAAAGATTTATTATACTTTAGGTGGTAATTCTCGTGATGGTGAGGCTACTGGTACATCAAGAGGTGGCGCTAATGGTGGTGGCTATGGTGGTGCTACTTATGCTGGAGGTGGCGGTGGTTATTCTGCTTTTGCTGTTGATACTACTACTATAAGTAGTAGTATCAACAGCAAAAGC
>CAVAJX010000010.1:0-14510 GCA_963589235.1 bacterium
CCAATTCATTTATCATTAGTTTTTGGTTCCACCAACACTATTTGACATTGAACCGCAAATAGTGTCCTTTTATTACTTATCTTCTTTAGCTGCTTTTTTAGTAGCTTTCTTTTCCTTTTTTTCTTCTACTGGCTTAGCTTCATCTACTAATTTTAAAATAACCATTAGGGCGTCATCTCCACGTCTTTCAGTTAATTTTAAGATTTGTGTATATCCACCATTACGGTTTTCATAACGTTTAGCTAAATCGTTAAATATTTTATCAACAACAGCTTTATCATTATGTAAGAATGCTAAAGCTTTACGACGAGAAACTAAGTCGCCTTTTTTTCCGTAAGTAATCATTTTATCAACAAATTTACGAACTTCTTTGGCTCTAGTTTCAGTAGTAGTGATACTTTCGTTTTCAACTACTTGCTTAGTCATAGTTGCTAGCATACTTCTTCTATGTTTGTTATCTCTTCCTAATTTTCTATATGCCATAGTTAAATCCTCCTTAAATTTTAATCATCATCACGTAATATTAGACCCATATCTCTAATCTTATCTAATACTTCTTTTAAAGACTTTTTACCTAAATTACGTATTTTCATCATATCAGATTCACTTTTGTTAACAAGGTCTTGTAGAGTATGTATTCCAGCTCTCTTTAAGCAGTTGTATGCTCTTACTGAGAAATCTAAATCTTCGATTGAAGTCTCTAGAGCTTTTACTTTTGGATCTTCAGTCTTTTCAATCATCATGCCAGTTACGTCAGCAATAGTTGAAAGGTCTGTTAAGATAGTGAAATGTTCAATTAAGATACGAGAAGCTAAAGCGATTGCTTCTTCTGGTTTAATTGATCCGTTTGTCCATACATCTAAGATTAACTTGTCATAACTTTCATCTTGTCCAACACGAGCGTTTCCTACTTCATAAGAAACTCTTTCAATAGGAGAATATAATGAATCAATAGCTATAGTACCTGCTTTTTTAATATCATGTATCTTTTTGTTTTCTTCACTTTTTACATATCCACGACCATTAGTAACAGTCATTTCCATATTTAGTGAAGCACCTTTTGATAAATGTGCTATTACTTTATCTTTATTGATTACTTCAATATCTGGGTCATGTTCTATATCGCCAGCAGTTACTTCTCCTTCTTTTGTAGCATTGATACGAACTGTCTTTGGCTCATTAGAATAGTTTTTGAATACTACACCTTTTAAGTTTAAGATAATAGTGGTTACATCTTCATATACACCATCAATTGTTTGGAATTCATGAAGAACACCATCTATTCTGATACTACTAATTGCACTACCTGGTAATGATGATAGCATTACTCTTCTTAAAGCATTACCAATTGTTGTACCAAAACCTCTTTCTAATGGTTCAAGTTCGAATCTTCCGTAAAAATTACTTTCTATAGAATCTGTTATTTTATAAATTGGTTTTTCAAATTGTAACATGAAACTAACCTCCTTTTTTTGCCTTTATATTATACTATCCACGTGGACGTTTTGGTGGACGGCATCCATTATGTGGAATTGGTGTAACATCAGCAATTGCTGTTACTTCTAATCCAGCAGTTTGTAATGAACGAATTGCTGTTTCACGTCCTGGACCTAATCCTTTAACGCGAACTTCAACTTTACGCATTCCCATATCATATGCAGCTTTTCCTGCAGCTTCTGCAGCCATTCCAGCAGCGAATGGAGTTGATTTTTTGCTTCCTTTAAAACCAATAGCACCAGATGATGCCCAACTAATTACGTTACCATCCTTATCAGTTAGTGTAGTAATTGTATTATTGAAAGTTGAATGTATATGTGCTATTCCTTCTGGAACATTCTTTTTTACTTTTTTCTTTCTAGTTTTATAAGCCATAAGTCTTACCTCCTTTTTTAATATTTATCTTTTAACTAAACTTTCTTCTTATTTGCAACAGTTTTTCCCTTACCCTTACGAGTACGAGCGTTACGATTAGTTCTTTGTCCTCTTACAGGCAATCCTTTTTTATGACGGCTTCCTTGATAAGAATTAATCTCCATCTTTGTTTTAATATTCATACTAACTTCACGACGTAGGTCACCTTCTGTTAGATGCTTATTAATTTCATCACGAATTTTTACTAGGTCTTCTTGAGATAAATCTCTTGTCTTTGTTGCTGGATCAATATTTACTTCTTTTAGAATTTGTTTTGCTAGATTTCTTCCAATACCATATATGTAAGTTAAAGATATGCAGATATGTTTATCATTTGGAATATCTACGCCTTTAATACGTGCCATTTAATACACCTCCTATTATTATCCTTGAACTTGTTTGTGCTTTGGATTTTCACAAATTATTCTTATTTTACCTTTGCGTTTTACAACTTTACATTTTTCGCAAATTGGTTTAACTGATGCTTTTACTTTCATTATTATCCCTCCTATTATTTACGATAGGTAATACGCCCACGTGTTAGATCATAAGGCGATAGTTCTATCATTACGGTATCTCCTGCTAAGATACGAATATAGTTCATTCGTATTTTACCAGAAACGTGGGCTTCCACAATGTGTCCATTTTCTAGTTGAACTTTGAATTTCCCTCCCGGGATAATTTCAAGAACTTTACCTTCAATTTCAATTGTATCTTCCTTAGCCATCTTTTCACTCTCCTGTCAATATTTCATATCCATCGGCAGTAACAACTACTGTGTGTTCAAAGTGGGCTGATGGACTTCCGTCTTGTGTATCTATTGTCCAATCGTTATCATGAACAAAGATTCTAGGGCTTCCTAGCGTTAGCATTGGCTCTACAGCTATTACCATTCCTTCTTTTAATCTTGGTCCGGTATTAGGTGTTCCATAATTTGGAACTTCAGGGTCTTCATGAACTGATGTTCCTACACCATGTCCACATAATTCTCTTACAACACCTAATTTGTGTTCTTTGGCATATGTTTCTATGGCATGACCAATGTCACCAATTCTATTTCCTGGTTTAACTTGTGCTAAACCAATGAATAAAGACTTTTCTGTATGTTCTAATAAGTAATCTATTTCTTTTGATACTTTTCCAACTTTATAAGTCCATCCTGAATCTCCATGATATCCTTTATAACATGCTCCAATATCTAGAGTAACAATATCTCCGTCTTTTAGAACATAGTCACTTGGAAAACCATGAACTACTTCAGAATTAACACTTATACATAAGGCTGTTGGAAACCCTTCATATCCTTTAAAAGAAGGTGTTGCACCTTGGCTTCTAATAAAAGCCTCAGCCAAGCGATCTAATTCTTTTGTTTTAATTCCTTCTTTTATATATGGTTTTATATATTGATGTGTTCTATAGACTATGTTACCAGCTTCTTTTAATAGTTCAATTTCACGTTTACTTTTAATTGTAATCACTAAATCATCTCCATTATTTTTCACTAATAATTTTATCTATAGTGTTGAATACATTTTCGATTGTATCCTCACCGTTAACTTCATGTAAAACATTTTGTTTTCTATAGTGCTCAATTATTGGTTCAGTTTTTTCTAAATACATTTTATATCTAGTTTGGAAAGCTTCTAAATTATCATCATTTCTTTGATATAACTTTCCACCGCAATTGTCACAAGTTGATTCTACTTGTGGAGCACTTTCAGGATCATTGATATTGAAAATTGTTTTACAGTCTTCACATATTCTTCTTCCTGTAATTCTTTTTTCTAATGTTTTTTCATTGATATTGATATAAATGACATTACCTACAGTATAACCTAGTTTAGCTAAAATTTTGTCATATTCGATAGCTTGTTCAATATTTCTTGGGAAGCCATCTATGATGAAACCGTTTTTACAGTCATCTTTAGCTAATCTATCTTCTATTAATTGATAAGTAATCTCATCTTTAACTAATTTTCCAGAAGCTAGTGTTTCGAATACATAGTGACCTAATTCACTATCTTCTTTTGATATTTCTCTTAAAATATCTCCAGTTGAAATGTGAGGTATATGATACTTCGCTACAACTAGTTCGGCTTGTGTCCCTTTACCAGCAGCTGGTGGGGCTATAAACATAATATTTTTCATTATACTACCTTCTACTATATCCTCTTTTATAACTTCTACTTAAAAGACTTCCTTCTAGTTGTTTATATGTTTCCAATGCTACTCCTACTACGATTAATAGTCCTGTACCACCAATAGACACTGATGTTGGTAGACTAGTAAATTTTGAGAATAAAATTGGTAATCCAGCAATAACTACTAGGAATGAAGCTCCTAATACAGTTAATCTTGATAACACTTTACTTATGTGTTTCTTTGTTTCTTCTCCAGGTCTGATTCCTGGTATATATCCACCATTTTCTTGTAAATTCTTAGCAAATTCTTCTGGTTTTAATTGTACAAATGTGTAGAAATATGCAAAGAAGAAAATGAATATAATATATATTAAGAAACCTACCGGTGTTGTATATGTTAAATATTTTTGTACGAATACTGTAAATCCTTCATTTTTAACTACCTGAGCAATAATACTTGGAATTGATAGTAAACTTGAAGCAAATATTACAGGTATTACTCCTGCAGAGTTAATTCTGATTGGCATAAAGCTTTGTGCGGCACTACCAAATGCATTTGTTGATTTGTTTGCATATTGTATTGGTATTCTTCTTTCAGATTCTTGAATGAATATTACACCAATGACTATTGCAAAATAGATTATTACAAATATTAAGAATTTTATTATTCCTAAAGTAATTACTTGTGCAGTTCCTTCAAATACTATCAAGCTCTTGAAAGCATCGATAAACATTTGTGGAAGTGTTGCGATGATACCAGCCATGATAATTAAACTCATACCATTTCCGATACCTTTTTGAGTAATTTGATCACCTAACCATAATAGGAAAGATGTTCCAGCTGTTAAAACAATTGATATATATAAATATTCCATTGGAGTACCAGTTTTGCCAATGAATGCAAATGCAAATGCATATCCTTCAATAAAGGCAAAGATAATACCCATATATCTTGTTATTTGATTTAACTTTTGTCTACCTGTTGGTCCTTGCTTACTTAATTCAGAAAAGTAAGGAATAACATCCATTTGTAATAATTGCATTATGATTGATGCCGTAATGTATGGCATTACACCTAGGGCAAATATTGAGAAATTCTTTAAAGCTCCTCCACCCATGGTATTAATTAACTCTAAGAATCCTAAATTACTTGTAAGATCCTCTGTTCCTGGAACTCTTATTGATATTCCAAGAATGAATATTAATAATGCACCAAGTGTAAAATAAATTCTATGTCTTAAATCCTTGTTAGTCGGTGTAAACAATTGTTTCATAGATTTAAACATATTAGATCACCTCAGCTTTGCTACCTGATTCTTTAATCTTTTCTAAAGCACTAGCTGAGAATTTGTTAGCTTGAATTGTAAGTTTTTTCTCTAATTTTCCAGTTCCTAAAACTTTAATTCCTGCTAATTGTTTTTTAATTATTCCAGTTTCTTTTAATAAGGCTGGTGTAACTACTGTACCTTCTTCGAATCTATTTAATTCATCTAAATTGATAACAGCATATCTTGTTCTGAATTTATCATTTGTAAAACCTCTTTTTGGAAGTCTTCTATATAATGGTAATTGTCCACCCTCAAATACTGGATTGATACTACCACCTGAACGTGCCTTTTGTCCTTTTTGGCCTCTTCCAGATGTTTTTCCAAGACCAGATCCTGATCCACGTCCAACACGTTTTTTAGCATGAGTAGCACCGATATTTTTTTCTAATTCATGTAATTTCATTATCCTAATATCTCCTCTACTGTTTTGCCACGTAATTCTGCAACTTGCTCTGGAGTCTTAATTGACTTTAAAGCATTAAGAGCAGCTGTAGCCATGTTTAATTTTGTTCTTGCCCCTAGTGATTTAGAAACAACATCACGAATTCCTGCTAATTCTAAAATAGCACGAACTGATCCACCTGCGATGATACCAGTACCAGCAGCAGCAGGTTTAATGATTACTCTAGCAGCACCAGCAGTACCGATTGCTTCATGAGCAACTGTTCTTCCATCAATTAGAGGTATTGTAATTAAATTTTTATTAGCATCTTGAATTGCTTTTTTGATTGCATCTGGTACTTCGTTAGCTTTTCCTATACCTAAGCCAACTTTACCCTTGCGATCTCCGACAACTACGATAGCAGAATATCTTCTTTGACGTCCACCTTTGTTAACTTTAACAACGCTTTTAACATCAATTACTAATTCTTCTAAAAGTTTGTCTTTTGTTTCACGAGTTTTCTTTTGCATAATACCCTCCTATTAGAATTCTAATCCATTTTCACGTGCTGCTTCAGCCAAAGCTTGTACACGTCCATGATAAAGGTATCCACCTCTATCGAATACTACTTTTGTAATTTTTGCTTTCTTTGCTTTTTCAGCTATTGCTTTTCCAACAACTTTTGCTGCTTCAACATTACTTCCGTTTTCAATTTTTAAATCTTTATCTAATGAGGAAGCAGATACAAGAGTAGTTCTAGTTGTATCATCAATTATTTGTGCATAAATGTCCTTGTTAGAACGGAATACACATAATCTAGGTACTGCGCTTGTTCCAATAAGTGTCTTACGAATTCTTTCATGGCGACTAACACGCATACTATTACGAGATTCTTTTTTTATCATTTTTATTTCTCCTTCCTACCTATTAAGCAGCTTTCTTTCCTTCTTTACGACGGATATGTTCATCTTTATAACGAATACCTTTTCCTTTATATGGTTCAGGTTGTCTTACTTTACGAACATTTGCAGCGAATTCACCAACTAATACTTTATCAATACCTTTAATAGTTATTTCTGTATTTCCGTTAGCTTCTACTGTTAATCCAGCTGGAACTTGCATTTCAACTGGATGTGAATATCCAGCGTTAATTACTAATTTACTTCCTTGTACATTGAAACGATATCCAACACCAATTATTTCTAGTGATTTAGAATATCCTTCTGTTACACCAATAATCATATTGTTAACAAGAGCGTTCATAGTACCGTGCATTGCTTTAGCACTTTCATTTAAACGTTCTAGAGTAATTGTGTTACCTTCTTGTTTCATTGTAATATCTTTTAACATTGGTTGTGTTAGAGTACCCTTAGGTCCTTTTACAGTGACAACATTATCGATATTTTCAACAGTAACTCCCTCTGGAACTGTAATTATACGATTTCCAATACGGCTCATATTGACACCTCCTTATATTTTATTCTATTACCAAATATAAGCTAGAACTTCCCCACCTATATTTTCTTTACGAGCTTCTTTATCTGTCATAATTCCTTTTGATGTAGAAATAATTGCTATTCCTAAACCATTTAATACTTTAGGTACTTCATCGTTCTTTGCATAAACACGAAGTCCTGGCTTGGAAATTCTTTTTAGCCCAGTGATAACTCTTTCCTTTTTGTCTGTATATTTTAATGTTAAAACAATAGTTCCTTGAGCATCATCTTTAACTATTTTATAATCTTTTATAAATCCTTCTTCTTTTAAAATTCTTGCTATTTCAGTTTTGATTTTAGAAGCAGGAACTTTTACTTCTTCATAACGCATTTGGTTAGCATTACGAATACGTGTTAACATATCTGCAATTGTATCTGTTACTACTGCCATTTTGACTCCTCCTTTCCAATTACCAACTTGATTTTTTAATTCCTGGTATTTGTCCTTTATAAGCTAATTCACGGAAGCAAATACGGCATATTCCGAACTTGCTCATAACTGCGTGTGGACGACCGCAACGGCTACATCTTGTATATTCACGCACTTTATATTTTTGTGGTCTATTAGCTTTTATAATCATACTTTTCTTTGCCATAATATTCCTCCCATTACTTTTTAAAAGGAATTCCAAGTCCATTTAATAAGTCAAATGATTCTTCGTTAGTGTTAGCTGTAGTTACGAATATGATATCCATACCACGAACTTTTACAACATCATCATAATCTATTTCTGAAAAGATTAATTGTTCTTTGATTCCCATTGTATAGTTTCCTCTACCATCAAATGCTTTTGGACTAACTCCACGGAAATCTCTTACTCTAGGAAGTGAAATTGATATTAACTTATCCATAAAGTTATACATATTTTCTCCTCTTAAAGTAACTTTACATCCAATTGGTTGACCTTCTCTTACTTTAAATCCAGCAATTGACTTTTTAGCTTTTGTAACTACTGGTTTTTGTCCTGATAATTTTGTTAAATCAGCTACAGCAGCATCTAATAATTTTGAGTTAGATGTTGCATCTCCTACTCCGATATTAATAACAATTTTTTCTAACTTTGGAACTTCCATTTTTGACTTATAATTATACTTATTCATTAAACTTGGAACAACTTCGTTTAAGTATTTCTCTTTTAGGCGGTTCATAGTTACCCTCCTTCCAATTAATCAAGCTTCTCGTTTGATTTTTTTGCTATTCTTATTTTCTTACCTGTTTTTGTATCAGTTGTATGTCCTATTCTAGTTCTTTTCTTAGTCTTAGGATCAATTATCATAACATTTGATGCATTGATTGGTGCTTCTACTTCTAAGATTCCACCAGATTCTTGTCCTGTAGGTTTTTGATGTTTTTTAACAACGTGAACACCTTCAACAATAACTTTATTTTCAGCTCTTAATGTTTTAATTATTTTTCCTTTTTTACCTTTGTCAGAACCAGCGATAACTACAACTTCATCTCCTACTTTAAAGTTCATATTTATCCTCCTCTTATAGTACTTCTTTTGCTAAAGATACAATTTTCATGTAATCTTTATCACGAAGTTCTCTTGCTACTGGTCCAAAAATACGAGTACCTACTGGACTCTTGTCATCACGAATGATAACGCAAGCATTGTCATCGAACTTAATGTAACTTCCATCTTCACGACGAACGCCTTGACGACTACGAACGATAACTGCTTTTACAACTTTTCCTTTTGGATATGGTGAATTTGGAATGGCATTTTTTACTGTTCCAACTACTACATCACCAATGTTACCTGTTTTAACTTTACTTCCACCTAGAACACGGATTACTAGTAATTCACGAGCTCCCGAGTTGTCAGCAACCTTCATACGGCTTTCTTGTTGTAACATAGATTATTCCTCCTTCTCATCTTCAGCGTTAAATAATAACTGCTTCTTTTACGATTTCTTTTAAATAGAAATGCTTAGTTTTTGATAATGGTCTAGTTTCTACTATTCTTACAGTATCTCCAACTTTAGCTATATTTTTTTCATCATGTACACAATACTTCTTAGAGCTTTTAACTCTCTTGTGATATAATGGATGGTTTTTATAAGTTTCAACTAAAACACTAATTGTTTTATCATTAGTTGCGCTAACTACTTTACCAACTAATTCTTTTCTAACTTTCTTTTCCATAATACCCTCCTATTCGCTAATCTCACGTTCTCTTAGAACTGTTTTATATCTTGCAACGGTGTGTCTTAATTCTCTAATTCTAGAAGGCTTTTCTAGATTACCTGTTGCTTGTTGGAAACGTAAATTGAATAATTCTTCTTTTGCTTCAACTAATCTTTTATTGATTTCTTCAGTTGATAGTTCTCTAACTTCTTTAACCTTCATTCTTATTCACCCTTGCTTTCTTTCATTACGAATTTTGTTGCTACTGGTAATTTGTGAGAGGCAAGACGTAATGCTTCACGAGCTACTTCTTCAGTTACTCCAGAAATTTCAAACATGATTTTTCCTTCTTTAACTACAGCAACCCAACCTTCAACGTTACCTTTACCTTTACCTTGTCTTGTACCAATAGGCTTTTTAGTTAATGGCATGTGTGGGAAAATATTGATCCATACTTTTCCACCACGTTTCATATAACGTGTCATAGCAATACGAGCAGCTTCGATTTGATTAGCAGTAATCCAAGCGCCTTCTTTTGCTTGTAGACCATAATCTCCAAAGTGTAATTCTCTGTTTCCGCGAGATCTACCTTCGTAAGGTAATCTATGTACACGACGATATTTTGTTCTTGACGGTATTAACATATTAATTACCTCCTTTAGCCTTTTTGTTTAGGATTTCTCCCTTATAGATCCATACCTTTACACCAATTTTTCCGAATGTTGTATCTGCTTCAGATGTAGCATAATCAACATCAGCTCTTAATGTATGTAGAGGAATAGTTCCTTCTGTATATCCTTCGCTACGTGCCATATCAGCTCCGCCTAAACGACCAGATACACTTGTTTTGATTCCTTTAGCTCCTGCTTTCATTGCATTTTTGATAGCACGTTTTTGAGCCATACGGAATGATACTCTATTAGTAATTTGATCAGCGATTGAATCAGCAACTAATTGAGCATTTAAATCTGCTTTTTTAATATCAACAATTGTGATTTGAACATTTTCATCAGCAATTGTAGATAGTTGTTTCTTTAATTTGTTCATTTCTTCTCCGCCTTTACCAATGATGTATCCAGGCTTAGAAGAATGAATTACAACTTCGCATCTCTTAGCATTTCTTTCGATTTCAACTTTAGCTACACCAGCATTTTTAAGATTCTTTGCTATATATTCACGAATCTTAACATCTTTAGCTAAAAACTTAGAAAAGTCTTTGTTACCAGCATACCATTTAGCTTCCCAATCCTTGTTAATGCCAAGTCTTAGTCCATTAGGATTTACCTTTTGTCCCATTTTGTAACCTCCTTATTAGTTTCTTGTAGCCACAGCTATGATAATGTGACTAGTTCTATGATTTCTATGTCCAATATGAGAACGTGAATCGAAGAAATGACGTTTCATAACAGGACCAGCATCTACTCTTGCTTCTTTAACATAAAGTGTTGCAGCATCTGCGCCATTATTATTAACAGCGTTAGCAATAGCAGAGTCTAATACTTTTTTTGTAAGTCTTGCGGACTTATTATTAACATTATTTAATATGGTTAATGCTTCTTGTACACTTTTACCACGAATCATGTCAGCTACTAAACGAGCTCTAATTGGTGATACTCTAAGTCCCTTAGCAATTGCTTTTGCTTCCATATATTTACCCTCCTAGTCATTTTTTTATTTCTTTTTGTCTGAACCATGTCCACCAAATTTACGTGTTAATGCAAATTCACCTAATTTGTGTCCAACCATATCTTCAGTAACATAAACTGGTATAAATTCTTTACCATTGTGTACTGCAAATGTGTGTCCTATAAAATCAGGAAAAATAGTGGAACGGCGTGACCAAGTTTTAATGACTTCTTTTTTTCCAGACTTATTTAATTCTTGAACCTTTTTTAATAATCTATCGAATACATAAGGTCCCTTTTTTAAACTTCTTGCCATTTTTTAATCATCCTTTCCTATTTACTATTGCGACGACGTACTATGAACTTGTCAGATTGTTTTTTCTTACGTGTCTTTAATCCAAGTGCAGGTTTACCCCATGGAGTCATTGGTGCTTTACGTCCTACTGGAGCACGTCCTTCACCACCACCATGTGGATGGTCATTAGGGTTCATAACAGAACCACGAACTGTTGGTCTTATACCCATATGACGTTTACGTCCTGCTGTACCTATTTTAACTAGTGAAGAGTCTTCGTTTCCAACTACTCCTACTGTTGCCATACATGATTCTAAAACTTTTCTTTGTTCTCCAGATGATAAACGAATCATTACATAGTTTCCTTCACGACCAAGGATTTGTGCAGATGCACCAGCACTTCTTGCTAGTTCTCCACCTTTTCCCGGACGAAGTTCAATGTTATGAATCATTGTACCTACTGGGATGTTGATAATTGGTAATGCGTTACCAACTTTTATATCAGCATCAGCTCCAGCCATTACTGTCATACCTACAGTTAAACCTTTTGGAGCGATTATATATCTTTTTTCTCCATCTGCATAATTGATTAATGCAATGTTTGCAGTTCTATTTGGATCGTATTCAATGCTTGCTACTGTTCCAGGTACGTTTAATTTATTTCTTTTGAAATCAATAATACGATATTTTCTTTTAGCACCGCCACCTTGATGACGAACTGTTATTTTACCTTGATTATTGCGGCCACCATTTTTCTTAACAGTAACTACAAGTGATTTCTCTGGAGTACTCTTTGTAATTTCTTCATTAACTAAAGCACTCATTTTTCTACGTCCTGGTGTAGTAGGTTTATAATTTCTGATTGCCATAATTTTTCTCCTCCTTAACCAAGATCAATTGTTTGTCCGTCTGCAAGAGTAACAATTGCTTTCTTTGAACGATTTGTTAATCCTGTGTAACGACCAACTCTTCTTTTCTTAGGTTTTACATTCATTGTTTTTACTGATGTAACCTTTACTTTAAAGATTTTTTCAATTGCATCTTTTATTTCTAACTTTGTAGCTTTAGGATCTACCTTAAAAGTATATTTTCCTTCAGATTTTGCAATTTGTGATTTTTCAGTAATAACTGGTGCTTTAATTATTTCTAAATATTTAGTGTCTTTCATTATTTAAGCACCTCCTCAACTGTTTTTAATGCTTCTTCTGTAATTAGCATTACATCTGTACTAACTAAATCTAATACGTTGATTTCTTCTGCTAATATTAATACTACATTTTGTAGATTACGAGAAGCTAAAATTAAGTTGTCATCGAATTCTTTAACTACCATTAATACCTTCTTATCAGCTAGTTTTAATGTTTCAAGTAAGTTAACCATTTCTTTAGTCTTTGGTGT
Organism: bacterium; assembly: GCA_963589235.1. GTDB lineage: Bacteria > Bacillota_I > Bacilli_A > RF39 > UBA660 > CAG-877. Next base: position 12,708 of record CAVAJX010000010.1, read on the forward strand.
TGCTAAAGAGATGTTTTCAACAACTATAATTGATTTTTCAATAGCTTTATCACTTAATGCTGATTTTAAAGCTAATTGTCTTTCTTTTCTATTTTGTTTTTTACTATAATCTCTAGGTACTGGAGTTCCATAATTTCCTCCGCCTACCCATTGAACAGCTCTAATTGATCCTTGACGAGCACGTCCTGTTCCTTTTTGTCTCCATGGTTTTCTTCCTCCACCAGAAACTTCTGAACGGTTTTTAGTTTTATGTGTTCCTTGTCTTAAAGATGCCATTGTTAAGATGATTGCATCTTTTAAAACAGCTTTGTTTGGGGTAATTCCAAATATTTCTTCGTTTAAATTAATGTCCTTTACTTTTTCACCTTTTAGATTTAAAAGTTCTACTTTTTTCATCTACGATTCCTCCTTTCATCACTTATATTTTTAATTTTCTTTCTTTATTATATATAGCGTGATGATTTTATTCAGCTGATGTTTCTTGATTTTCTTCAGTTTCTACTACTGTTTCTTCAACAACTTCTTCTACTGTAACTGGAGAAGCATATGTTATTAAATCAGCAGTTTCTAACTTAACATTAGGTTTCTTTACTGCAGTACGAATCATAACAAATGATTTCTTTGGACCTGGAACATTACCTTTTACTAAAATTACATTGTTTTCAGTATCAACCGAAATTACCTCTAAATTTTGAACAGTTCTTTGAACGTTACCCATTTGACCTGGCATCTTCTTACCTTTTAATACGTGCATTGGTAACATTGTACCTAATGAACCAACACCTCTATGGTATTGAGAACCATGTCCCATAGGACCTCTTGTTTGATTATGACGTTTGATAACACCTTGGAAACCTTTTCCTTTGCTAGTTCCTGTAACATCTACCATTTCGCCAGCTTCGAAAACGTCAACGTTAACAGTTTGTCCTAGTGTGTAATCATTAACGTTTACCCCTCTAATTTCCTTTAAGAAGCGCTTAGGTGTTGTGTTAGCTTTGTCTGTATGACCCTTTTTTGGCTTGTTGCTTAAACTTTCTCTTACTGTATCAGTAGCAAGTTGGATAGCATCATAACCATCTTTTTCAACTGTTTTGATTTGAGTAACTACATTTGGTTCTACTTCAATAACAGTAACCGGAATTAATTTACCATCTTTAGTAAATGTTTGGGTCATTCCGATTTTTTTACCTAAGATTCCTTTCATTATTTTTTTCCTCCTAATTATTTTGTGATCTTAATATCTACTCCGCTTGGTAAATCTAAATGAGCTAATGCATCAATAGTTTCCTTGCTAGGATTTTTGATATCAATAAGTCTTTTGTGTGTACGCATTTCAAATTGCTCACGAGAGTCTTTGTATTTATGTACAGCTCTTAAGATTGTATACTTTTCAATTTCAGTTGGTAATGGTACCGGACCTGAAATTTCACCACCTGTTCTTTTAACAGTTTCAACAATTTTCTTAGCTGCATTATCAAGTACTCTGTGATCGTATGCTTTAATTCTGATGCGAATCTTTTCTGTTGACATTTTAAATCCTCCCTTCGCCTATATCTAGTATAGACTTGCTCCGTGCAAATAACCCGGCCTGTCCAAGTTTGAGTTTTTTATCAAATTCTGATTTAGCCTTAGAAATCGATTAACAACTTATCCTGGAGTGTCGACAACCTCGCACATCTAAGCAGTCACACGTAGTTAATTATAACAGTTATGTGTTTCTTTTGCAAGCGTTTTTTTTATAATTTTGTTATTTTTGTGAAAAATTAGGGAAAATGTTACATAAATAAAATTAAATAATTAGGG
>CAVAJX010000011.1:0-2797 GCA_963589235.1 bacterium
AATAAATAGGTTAGTTGATATTTTGTTTAAATAATTATATAATTAAGAAGAAATTATGATTTGTTTAATAATTTTATATTTTTAATAAATACTAAAAAATAGATTGATATAAAAGGAGAAAATAATATGAGGTTTAGAGAATTAACAATAGATGAGTTTACAAAATTTTTAAATAAGAATGAATTAAAATCATTTATGCAATCTCCAAAAATGGATACTGCAAATACTAATGTATACTATGTAGGTGTTGAAAAAGATAAAAAAATTGTAGCTGCTGCTAGATTAACTTCTAAAAAGAATCGTTTAGGATATAATTATTTTTATTCTCCAAGAGGTTTATTGTTAGATTATAAGAATGAAGAAGTTTTAAAGTTTTTTGTAGATAGTTTAAAGAAATTTGTTAAAGAAAGAAAAGGTTATGTTTTACATATAGATCCTAATATATTGTATAAGAGTAGAGATATAAATGGTGATATTACTGATGAATATGATAATAGTGATATTGTTGAAATATTAAAGAAACAAGGATTTATTCATAATGGATTTACAACTGGTTATGATCAGGGACATCAAGTTAGATGGCAATATGTAATAGATTTAGAAGATAAGAGTTTTGATGATGTTGTTAAAGGGTTTAAACCTCATCATATGAGTAAAATAAAAAAAGCTGAAAAGTTTGGAATTATTATTAAGGATATATCTTATGATGATTTACCAGCATTTAAAAAAATTACAGAGCAAACTAGTAAACTTATAGGATTTTCTGATAGAAGTTTGGAATATTATCAACATATGTATGAATCATTTGGTGATGATGTTAGATTCGTAATAGCTTATTTAGATGCTGAAAAATATAAGAAAAAAATTGAAGAAGAGTTAGAAACATATAATAAGAAGTATGATAAGTTTTATAATAAAGAAAATAATAGTGCTAAAGAAGTAAAGAAAAATATTGATGTTTTAACTAATCGATTAAATGAAGTTGCTAAATACGATGAAAAGATGATTCCATTATCAGCATCTATGTTTATGTTATTTGGTGATGAAGTGATCTATTTATTCTCTGGAAATGTTGATAAGTATAATAATTTTTATGCACAATATTTAATTCAATGGATGATGATTAAATATGCTTGTGAAAATAAATATAAAAAGTATAATTTTTATGGTATTAGAGGTATATTTGATAAAGATGCTGATGGAGTTTATGAGTTTAAAAAGGGTTTTGGTGGACATGTAGAAGAATACGTTGGTGACTTTTATTTACCAATAAACTGGTTCTATTATTTAAATAAGATAATTAGTAAGATTAAAAAATAAGAAGCTACTTGTTAGTTTCTTTTTTTGACTTTTTTGTACTATTTTGTCATTGTTTAATATTTGAAATTTTGCTATTATAGTTATGATGAGGTGATAATGATGGATAAAGTATTAAGAGATGCTTTAAGAAAAGAAACTAAGAGACAAGAGGAGAATATTGAGTTAATTGCTTCTGAAAATTATGTTTCTAAAGATATATTAAAATTACAAGGAAGTATTCTTACTAATAAGTATGCGGAAGGGTATCCTGGTAAAAGATATTATGGTGGATGTCAATATATAGATATATTTGAAAAGAAAGCTATTGAGTATGTATGTCAACTTTTTGATTGTAAATTTGCTAATGTTCAGCCACATTCTGGTAGTAGTGCTAATATGGCTGTTTATAGAGCGTTGATTAATCATGGTGATAAAGTTATGGGTATGAATTTATCACATGGTGGACATTTAACACATGGACATCCAATTAATTTTTCTGGACTTGATTATGAAATTGTTTCTTATAATGTGTCAGAAGAGACTGGAATGATTGATTATGATGAATTGGAAAGAATAGCTTTAGAAGAAAAGCCTAAAATGATTATTGCTGGATGTAGTGCTTATTCTAGAATAATTGATTTTAAGAGATTTAGAGAAATTGCTGATAAAGTAGGAGCATATTTAATGGTTGACATGGCTCATATTGCTGGACTTGTAGCTGCAGGATTACATCCTAGTCCATTTCCTTATGCTGATGTTGTTACTTCTACAACACATAAAACTTTAAGAGGTCCAAGAGGGGGAATTATTTTAACTAATAGGGAAGAATTAATCAAAAAGATTAATAAGGTAGTTTTTCCAGGTATTCAAGGTGGACCTTTAATGCATGTTATAGCGGCTAAAGCACAATGTTTTTATGAAGCGTTACAACCAGAGTTTAAAGACTATCAAAAACAAATTATTAAAAATATGAAAGCTATGTCTGATACTTTAAAAGAATCTGGTGTAAAAATTGTTTCAGATGGTACTGATAATCATTTAATTTTAGTTGATGTTAAATCTTCATTTGGATTAACTGGAAAAGTTGCGGAAAAAGTACTTGATGAAATTCATATTACATGTAATAAAAATACAATTCCTTTTGATACTGAGTCTCCATTTATTACATCTGGTATTAGAATAGGTAGTGCTGCTATGACGACAAGAGGTTTGAAAGAAAAAGAATTTAAATTAATTGCTGAAATCATTTATAAGAGTTTAAGTAATGTTGATAATAAAGAAATACAAGATGAATGTATGGAAAAAGTACTTGAACTTACTAAAAAATTTCCTATATATAAGAAATAATGACTTTTTTGAAGTTTTGTTATAAAAGAAACTATGTTTATATATAGAGGATCAAGTAGAATGGAACCATAATAAATATTCGTTTTTTGGTCATAATAATATCCAACAGATAAATTGATTTGTTGGATATTAATTTTTTAGAATTTACATT
>CAVAJX010000012.1:0-6451 GCA_963589235.1 bacterium
CTAGAAAAGAAAAAAGTTCATTAAAAAACGAACTTTAGTCTAAAAATTTACGATTATATGATAAAAATTCTAAAGAAAAGACTTTAGTATTATTTACTAAAATCTTTTTTCTTATTATTTTCTAATTGTTTTATTTATAATTTCTTCTTTAATTAATTTTACGAATTCTTCTTTGGATACTGTTGTTGTGTCTTTTTGACCAAATAATCTATAACTTATTGTTGCATTTTCTTTTTCTTGGTCTCCTAATATTAATGTAAAAGGAACTTTTTCTGTTTGAGCTTCTCTTAAACGATATCCTAGTTTTTCATTACGGTCATCTAATTCTGCTCTAATATCATTTTCTTTTAACATTTCAGTTACTTCTTTGGCATATTCTCCTTGGAATTCTGGATTTACAGGAATTACTTTTACTTGAACTGGAGATAGCCAAGTTGGAAGTTGACCTTTTGTTTCTTCTAGAATGTAGGCCATAAATCTATCTAGTGAACCTAGTATTGCTCTATGTAGAACAACTGGTGTTTTCTTTTCTCCATCTTTATCTACATATTTTAAATCAAATTTAGCTGGCAAGCAGAAATCTAATTGACAAGTTGATAAAGTATATTCATTTCCAACAGCTGGTTGAACATTAACATCTAGCTTTGGTCCATAGAATGCTGCTTCACCAATTTCTTCAGTATATTCAATTCCTAAATCATTTAAAACTTCTCTTAATTCATTTTCAGCTTTGTTCCACATTGCGTCATCTTGATGATATTTTTCTTTATCTTCTGGATCTCTTAATGATAGAACACAACGATAGTTTTTGATATCAAAATCTTTATATACGTCAAATATTAAATCAACAACGTTTTTAAATTCATCTTTTATTTGCTCTGGTGTTACAAATAAATGGGCATCATTTTGACAGAAGTGTCTTCCTCTTTCAATTCCTTTTAGAGCACCTGATGCTTCATATCTAAAGTCATGAGCAACTTCACCTATTCTAATTGGTAAGTCTTTATATGAATGTAACTTGTTAGAATAAATCATCATATGATGTGGGCAGTTCATTGGACGTAGAACGAATTCTTCGTCATCAACTTTCATCATAGGGAACATATTTTCTTTATAATGATCCCAGTGTCCTGATGTTTTGTATAATTCTACATTACCAACGCATGGAGTTAAAACATGTTGATAACCTAGTTTTCTTTCTTTTGCTTTGATGTAGTTTTCCAATTCTTCCCAAATGATATATCCATTAGGTAGAAACATTGGTAATCCTCTACCTACTAAATCATCTGTCATGAATATTTCTAATTCTTTACCTATTTTTCTATGGTCTCTATTTTTACAGTCTTCTAAATATTCTAAGTGTTTGTTTAAGTCTTCTTCTGTTTCAAAACAAATACCATAAATACGTTGAAGCATTTTATTTTTAGAGTCACCTTTCCAGTAAGCTCCTGATACTTTTAGTAATTTAAAATATTTTAATTCTTTTACAGTATCTAAATGTGGTCCACGGCAAAGGTCAGTAAAGTCTCCTTGACTGTAGCAAGAAATAGTAACTTTATTTTCATCCATACGAGAAATTAAATCAATTTTATATGGGTCATCTTTAAATTTTTCTAAAGCTTCTTCTTTTGATAATTCATGACGTACTATTCTTTTTCCATCTTTAGCAATTTTTTTCATTTCTTTTTCAATAGCTGGTAAATCTTCTTCTGTTAATGTTTTGTCTCCTAAGTCTATATCATAATAGAAACCTTCTTCAATTACTGGGCCTACCCAAAATAGTGCGTTTGGATATAAATGTTTAACAGCTTGTGCTAGTAAATGAGCACATGAATGATTCATTACACTTAATTTTTCATTTTCTTTTATATTTATCATATTTAATCCTCCTCTTTTTTTCATTGACTAAAAATAAAACTCCTATATCAAAATAGATATAGGAGTGAATTACACGGTACCATCCTTGTGTTTTACTTTATTTAAATAACGGCTTGGCCGGAATTACTTTTAATAATTCTACTCGAAAGGTAGTAACAAATTAAGATTTTATTCATTTACACCAACCATGAATTCTCTTTAAAAATTACTTAATTTATCGTGTCCTTTGTCAATGTAATTAAGTTATGTATTAGTTATAACACCTTTTTTTGTCTTTTGCAAGATATTTATCTACTATACCAACGATATGGGACATCTATTACATTATATAGTCCTGCAAATCCTTGTGTATATCTTAATCTAATATATCGATAGAATCTACCCAGGTCGGAGCAATTAGCATCATTAGGATCAAACATTGTGCAGTCTATTACGGCAATGTGTAGATGCACACCGGTTGCGATACCAGTTGCACCCATTTGACCTAATGCGTCATTTATAGTTACTTCTTTCCCTACATATATATTAGGGGCATAAGAAGAAAGGTGAACATACTGGGAGGTATAATTAACACCGTCAATTACATGATGTACGGTTACAATTAATGCTCCGGCATTATCTGTATAAATTCCTGATATAGTTCCATTAGCGATAGGAAAAATGGTTTCATAAACGCCTCTTGTACTAGTAATATCAAAAGCTACATGATTGTAACTTGGCGTTTGAGTAATGATACCATTCTCAACAGGAAGGTACCAGTTTACTTTATTTTTCAAGGCTAATGAATTATTCATTGTTTGGAGTTGGGCTTCTTCTACTTTTGTATTTGTTGTTATGTCATTATCTTTCGAAACAGCGGTATATGTATTACTATCAGCTAAGGCTTTTTTATAAGCTACTTCTACTGATGCCATATCTTTGGTATTAATATATTCGTAAGCTAGTGAGAAGTTATTTTCTCCTAAGTCTATATTTTTAGCCAAAACTAAAAACATCGATATTCCGATTAATATCAAAGAAATCTTAACAATTTTCTTTTGTTTTTCTAATGACTTCATACACTCACTCCAAAGCAGTGCCTATTATACTTGAAAAGTGCTTATTTGTCAAGGAAAATCAGATTCTATAGGTATCGTGTAAAGATGCTCTTGAAATAAAAAGCACTTCAAAAATGAAATGTTTCGTTCATATTTTTGAAGTACATTATTATTACTTTTAGTTTCTTCTATTTTTACTTATTAATTCTAAGGTAACTGTTAATTGTTTAATTCTTTCTACTATTCTTCTAGCTTTTACTTTGTCCGCTCCTGATGTTGTTATGGCTAGAGACTGTTCTAATTCATCCATTGTTAAATTTGAAGTAAAAAATGTAGGTAGGCCTTGTTCCATACGATATTGAAGTATTGGTCCTAGAACTTCATCTCTTGACCAGGCACTACAATTTTCAGCACCTATATCATCAAGCAATAATAATGGAACTTTTTTTATATAATCAAATTTCTCGCTATAGTTTGTTTGAAATGAAGATTTTAAACTTCTTAAAAATTCCGGATAATATATCAGTGCACTTTGAACTCCTTTTTTGGCCATTTCATTAAAAAGTGCCGCTATCATGTATGTTTTTCCTGAGCCAAAAGAGCCAGTTAGATATAGACCCTTTGCTTTTTCTTTATTTGTATAACTATCGATAAACTCTTTAAAATACTTTATTATTGGTAATCTTGCCTTGTCATCTTTATATAAGTTTTTTAATGAAGCTTCTTTAATTTCCTTTGGTAAGCAAAATAATTCTAAGTTTTCCTTGTAAGCATCATCATGATATTTTTTTTCTTGTTTTTTACAAGCTATGTATGAAAATCTAATTAGATTTTGATCTTTTTCGGGACTATATTTATATCCATGTACTTTATTAGGGCATTCTTCAAGACCAGGACAGTTCTTGCAATTTTTATATTCTTCAAAACTGTCTTCCAAGCTAGATGTATATTTCTTTAAAGTGTCTTCCGCTATTCCTAATGAATATACATAATCATAAAATTCTTTATCACTACAAGCGTCTTGAAAAGAATGATCTAATTTTACTTCATCTAAATTTGATATAACGTTACTAATGTTTTTCATTTAAATCACCATAAATACATTGTATATGAATTTTTGTTTTTTGTCTATTATTCAAGAAAAAATTAGAAGTGTTATGCTTATTATTTTTGTCTTTCTTTATATGAATATTTTTTGACATGTCTTAGTACTTTCAAGTCTTCTTTTTTTAAATCTTCACTTACTAGTCTATCTTGTGGATTATATTTAATATCTATTTGGTCAAAATATTCGGCAATGTATAAACCGGTTTCTCTACTCACAAAATATCCATATTCTGTAACAAAGCCTTGTTTAGCGCTTCTTAGTACTCCTAAAGGTTCCATGGTGAAAATTGCATGATGACCTTCTCTTCCTATGTATATACAATTATCTTGTAATAATGCAGCACTAACAATTCTTCCATATGACTCTGGATTTATGTTCATAATAACACTTCCCTTTGTTTATTATAACATTTTTGTTAAGTCAAGAATATTTTTTGTTATTATTTAAAGGAAAAAGAAGTCTATAATGTGACATGGTTAATTGTGCACCCAGTGGGGACACTTTTGCAAATAATATAATTTTCTAATATTAAATAAATACCTAATACTATATTTTTTACCTATTTCATTCGTTAGTTTTTTTTGAATATTCTCTGATCATTCCTTCACCATAATTATTTCCAGTTTCTAATAGAAGTTTACCTACATTTTGCTAGCTTTTTTGTTTCTTTCTCTAATTCTTTTAAACTTTTATCTGGAGTTGGTAAATCTTCGGGCATAGTCCCACCTAATCTTTTAATACTATTTCTTACTTCTTTTCCTACATCATAATGTACAGAATTTGCAGTATATTCATTATCTACTTTATCTCTTTTTAATTTAGCATCTGTTTGTGCAATTCTAAATATATTATCTGCGAGTTCTTCACTACCCATATTATCTAATATATCTTCTCTATATCTTAGCTTTTTTCTTTTAAAAATATCATCAGCAGTTTCTCCATTATATAATCCTTTATAACCTGCATTATGAAATCTTGCTAAATCTTTTACTCCAATGTTAACTGCTGTTTTATTTAAATTATAATTCCCTTTTCTTGCTTGATTTCTTTGATAGAGTCTTTTCTCATCTTCGGTAAGTGCATTATATTCTTTTTCACTTAATTCTTGTTTCCTTGTTTGAATAGCAAAATATGTTTGAGCAAGTGATATTACTCTCTTTCTTGAATCACCATTTTGAGCAATTAAATAACATGCATAACGTGTTAATTTATAATCATTTATTTGTACAACTGCATTATTAGATCTTTTTGACAACTTGCCAACGTTGGCAAATTGTTCGCGAACATTTATATTTGAATTTTTACATGATATCATTGATTTATTTATCACATTTTCAAATCTTCTCCATTGTGTATATTCTAAAATTCGTTGTAGTTCTCTTGCAAACCAATATTCATTACCTTCTTCATCAATGTGTTTTATATTTTCAAACATTTTCTCTGTATATTCTTTTATTTCGTTCATTTTCAATTCTCCTTCCTATGAACTACATGTTTCTATGCTGTACCCGGCACTTTTAACCTTGATTTCTATACTGCCATCTTTATCTGTCCTATATATTTTAGAATTACTTAGGGTGCTTAGTACTGATTTTTTAGGATGATTATACCTATTGTTTTCTCCTACACTAATAATAGAATACTTAGGATTCATAATATCAATAAACTCTTTACTACTACTGGTATCTGAACCGTGATGGCCAACTTTTAGAAAGTCTATATTTTCTATGCTATATTCATTTAAGATATCTTTTTCTTTTTCTATACCGGCATCACCCATGAATAAAAATTGATAGTTATTATAATTAAAATAAAGGACATTAGAGTTATCGTTTTCATTGTTGTAAATGCTAGTATTTAAAAAGTATAATTTATTATTAAAGACACTTAATTCACTTAATTCTTTATAATAACTTATTTTCTTTTTATCTAGTACTTCGATAATATTTTTTTCAAGTTTATTAATATTTCCTACATTAAATATGACATTTTTGACATTGAAATTATTTATTAAGTTAATTGTCTCTCCTACATGATCTTGATCACCATGACTTAAAATTAAATAGTCTATTTTTCTGATGCCAGAACTTTTTAGTAAGGGTATAGTTGTATTCTTAACAATAGAATATTCCTTATTACTTTTTGCCCAGGATGGTTTAGTATGACTTACGACTCCTCCTGTATCTATTAATACCGTTTCTCTACCTGAATATAGAAGAATAGAATCTCCTTGACCAATGTCAATGGCCTCTACTATTAAATTTTCTTGAAAATACGGACATATGTAATGAACTAGTAATACAACAAATAATGGAATTAGTTTATAATAATTCTTTTTTAGTAATCCTTTAATAAAAATAATTATTAGAATATAGTAAATAATATAGAATACAAAATTAATTCTTGGAAATGTTAGTATCAATAATCT
>CAVAJX010000013.1:0-2259 GCA_963589235.1 bacterium
ACTTTATTATTACTAGTTTCACAAGCAACCATTGCACGTTTTATAACTTTATGAAAATTCTCCCATTTACTATATTCTAGTAGCGGCATCAATTCTCTTGCTTCCCAAAACTCATTTCCATATTCATCAATATGTTTTACACTTTCAAAAGTTTTTTCTTCATATTCTTCTATATTATTCATTCCTACTAACCTTCCTCATTGTATATGATATCAACCATTTTCTATTATATTTATATGAAGATTTATATAATACTCTTATTACTTCATTTATATTATAGTTTTTTGAAACAAGTTTCCCACAAATATTTACAAAACCATTAATATTTATTTTGTTTTCACTTGTACCGCTCTATCTTACATTGCGATTACACCATAAAAAAACAAGACTAAATCCTGTTCGTATAAATATCCTCTACATTTATAATAATATAAACATCAATTTTTATTATTTAATTTTTCATTGAATACTCTTATCATCATATCTTTGATTACAAAATAAACTTTCTCTCCTAAATAAATTTGAAATCACTTCTAATTTTTCATCTCATGAATTCTATTTACTCTTTCCATTACCTGAGTAATTTTACTAGCATTAGGTTCAAAATGTTGCGAGTCACAAGACCATAAGGTTGACTGTTGCGGCCAAATTCCGCCACACTCAAATCCTACAGAATCAAATGCACAACAAATCTGATCTCCTAACGTAATAATATGCGGATCGCTCTTAGCCTTTTCTTTTCTATCTATTAATGCACTTTTTTCATATTCAAAAAGTAAAGAAACATCAAAAGTACCATCACTATTTCTAGGTGTATATGGATTTGACAAAGGATTTATATCAAACGCAATACCTAAAGCATGATTTGATAAATTACCTTTTCCAACTATACTTCTAAAACAAAATGAACTACTATTGTTATTTAAAACACTATTTCTATCAGTTTTATCAGTATCACCAGATACCCAGAAGTCATCAATTAATCTCATACTATTTATTTGATATTTCTCCTCAAATAATTTAGAAAAAACCTCTCTAGTTTCCTCTAATATAGCCTTATGAATAATTAATTCACCTACTTTAACTTTTCCATCATATCCATAATGAAGAAGTCTTACATAAGTCAAATCTTTAAGAGAAACATACTCATTATCTTGAAAACTCTTTCCATAAATTCGATTATATACAGAATCATTTTCCTCTATATCACGTTCCTCAAAAACATATTTATTAGCAGCAACAGTCTCTCCTATTTTATATCCTTCTAACATAATAATCACCTATTCAAATATATAAACATTTTGCAAAATCTCTTTACTTATATCTTATCAAATAATCAATAACGTTTAGAACAAAAATAACCCACCAAATACAATTATTTTAACTTAGTAATTCATATTTCTAACACTTTGCAATAACACTACAACGTATTTACAAAAAGCATCACAAATTACATAAATAAGTGCTATAATAAAACAAATAGGAGGAAATATGAAAAAGAAAAAAATTATAATAATTGTTAGTATTATAGTAATATTAATTGCTGCTGGATTCACAGTATATAAACTAACCAAAAAAACAAACGACAATAAAACAGTCGATGTTGAAAAAAACAAAAAACAAACTGGTTATACATTTAAAAGTCAAGACGGAGAAAAAATTACAATTAAAGCCGATAAATTAGTAACTGCAACAGGATTTGCAGGAGCAAGTAACTATAAATATTATTTAAGAGGAACTACTCTATACTTCCGTGATATAAGTAGTAGTAAAAATGAAGAAGAAATATTAGCCTATAATGTAAAAGATATTTATCTTGATGGTGACATGGTAATAGCAGAACTACAAACAAATGGAAACATCGTAAAAGAAAATTCTCATATTACATACAAAAAACAAAATGAATACAAAGAAGTTTATAAATTGACTACTCAAGATGGCAAAGAAATAACAATAAATGCCGATAAGTTAGTAACTGCAACAGGATTTGCAGGAGCAAGTAATCATGTATTCTATTTAAAAGGACAAACACTATATTATAGAAATATAAGTACAGAAAGTAATAAAGAAGAACTACTAGCCTATAACATAAACGACATTTCCGTTGAAGGAGACATGGTAATCGCAACAAAGCAAAGTAACAGTGAAATAATTACTGAAAACAATTACATAACATACAGATAAAATGTATGAATGAAATTACAATAATCGAGTAGAGAAAATTAAATAATATTTCTTATATTTAATTTGTCCCTCTCA
>CAVAJX010000014.1:0-8388 GCA_963589235.1 bacterium
TATGTAAGTAAAATATTAAAAATAAATCACTTACAAAAACTATTATACGAGGAGTAATGAGTATGAGAAGATTTTTAATTGTAATGTGTGCAATATTATATGTTGTTTTTTGGATTGCTGTTATATCAGCAGTAATATATTTATTTGTATTAATTATAAAAGCATTAAAAAAATATATTAATTCAAAAGAAGTTAGAAAAGAAAAAAAGTTAATTAGAAAATCTTTAGGAGAAGTTTTAAAAGAAAATAGAATACGCTGTAAAATGACACAAGAATTTGTATCTGAAACATTAGGTGTCAGTAGACAAGCCGTATCAAAATGGGAAAATGGAACATCTGATCCAAGCACTTCTAATTTAATCGCTCTTGCAAAATTATACAATGTATCATCAGAAGAATTATTGCAAAGTGTTTATTCAGAATCTGAAAATAATAAAGAAATAAAAGAAGAAAAATAGTATTGGAGGGTTTTTAAATGATTTCATTATCACATATTCATAAGAGTTATGATACTCATAAGGTTTTAAATGATATAAATCTTAATATAAATAAAGGTGAAATATATGGTTTAATTGGTAAAAACGGAGCAGGTAAAACAACTATATTTAAAATTATATTAGGATTAACTAATTTTGAAGATGGTAAATTATCAATAGATGGTAGTAAAACTGAAAAAGAATTACAAAATAATCGCAGGAGAATAGGATTTTTTATAGGAAAGAATTTTTTTGATTATTTAACTGCTGAAGAGAATCTTAATTATTATAGAGTGTTAAAAGGAATTAAAGATAAGAATGAGGTAAAAAGAGTTTTAGAACTTGTAGGACTTAAAGGAGTAAATGCTAAATATAGTTCTTTTTCTATGGGAATGAAACAAAGATTAGGAATTGCTAACGCTCTACTTGGAAATCCAGAAATTTTAATATTAGATGAACCTGTAAATGGACTTGATCCACAAGGTATTGCTGATATAAGGAATTTAATTATTAAACTAAATAAAGAATATAATATGACAATTGTAGTATCTTCACATATTTTAGGAGAACTTGAACATACTGCAAACAAATTTGGAATTATTCATGAAGGCAAAGTCTTAAAAGAAATTACTCACGAAGATTTAAAAGTAAAAATGAATAGTGTTGAGATTCATATAGAAGATTTAGAAAAAGCAAGAAAAGTTTTAAAAGACAATAATATTAAAATTTTAAAAGAAACATCAGAATATAAATCATTAGAAGATTATTATTTTGAACTAGTCGGAGGTGGAAAAAGTGTATAACTATATTTTGGCAGATATAAAAAGAATATGCCATAAAAAGTCTTTTCTTATGACTATTGGTGCATATATTGGCTTATTTTTACTCATGATGTTTATCTATTTTAATCCAACGTTTACAGAAAATGCTTATGTTGCTAAAACAACCTCATTTTTAGGTTATTTTCCACTGATTATAGGACTAATAGTATTTTTATCAGTATATTATGATGATTTTAAAAGTAAATCAATGCAAGTTGCAATTGGATATGGAATGAGAAGATATAAAGTTGTATTATCAAAAATTATAGAAAGTATAGTACTTTTAGTATTATCAATAGTTATTATTGGAATTATTACAATGATAGTACCAATGCTATTAGATTTAAAACTAAACGGAAGTCAAATTACAGAAATTTTATTTACACTTGTAATTGAAATGTTAAGAGCAATAGGATATATAAGTATTTCTTCAATACCCGTTTTCTATACACAAAATGCAGTAAATGGTACTATACTTTATGTTTTACTTTCTTCAAAAACTATAATGCTACTTTTGAGTATAATTTTAGGACAAGATTTTGTAGTAAATATTTTTGGGAATTTAACAAAGTTTGTTTACACATTTGGACTTTATGGTATAAGAAGTACTTTTATGCAAACAGGTATAATAAATATTTCAATATTTTTAATGATTATAATATATGTTATTTTACCAACTATAATATCAATATGTGGATTTAGAAAAAAAGAATTAGAATTTTAGGAGGATAAAGTTATGAAAAAAACAATTATTACTATATTAGCAATTGCAATTGTTATCTGTGTTGCGTTTTGGGCAAAAGGTTATTATAACGATAGATATGTTGTATCAGATAGTTATTATACGCAAATACCTTTAGATGAAAAAAATGAGGATTCTTGGTTAGTTGATGCGAGTGGAGAAAAACAAGAAAAAGGTAAAGAATATAATCTTATTGGTTATAATAAAGATGGTGAAGAAAAAGAAGTTTCTTTTAAGCAAATAGGAACTGCCGAAAATTATTATAAAGCTGGAACTTATATTAAAGTAAATACTAGTAAATCACTAACTCTTGGTACTGCAGTTGTTACTGAAAATGATGTTCCTAAAAAAGCTTTAGAAAAAATAAAATCAATTGGAACTAGAAAATAGATAAATATCTTAGATAATGAAAAAGACAACTCTAAGTCACAATGACCTAGAATTGTCTTTTTCTTTTTGTGTGTCTTTATCAAAATTGTTAATATTGTATTGCATAGATTTTGCTCTTTCTTTTATATCTTTACAATATTTGTGATACTTACGAAATTCTTTAATTTTAGGCTGAAGATCATTTGTTTCAGCAAGTATTTTAGATTTATCTTCTTCAGTTTTAATTTTGTGATATTGCTTCCAAAGATTTTCTCTTTTATCCATAAGATTTTTATATTCATCATAATTGATTTCAGAAAAATTATTTAATTCTTCTTCTGTTTCAATGTTATTTTTTTTCATAAATACTATTTGATTTGAATATTCATCTAATTTTGTAATTTCTTTTCTAATTGAGTATGGTAGATATTGCTTAGGATGATTCTTTGGAAATACGCCTAATAAATAACAGTAGTATAAGTATAAACCATAAATACCTTTATGTGATTTATTAGTCTTTAAGTATTCTTCAAAAATGGATTTTTGAGATATAGGCTTAAATACAATTTGTCTTGATAAATATAATTTTTTGCTAATACTATCTTTAGAATATTCTTTACCAAATGCTTTTTCTATTCTAACCTTGTCTTCATTATCTTTATAAATAGTTATAACACCATTATGAGAATAAGTTTTATAACCTAGAGTTCTCATTCTATCAAAGACTTGTTTAAGTGTTACTGAATAACTAATAATATTATCTAAATCTTCTTTTAATATTCTATAATAATCATCACTTAATACTATATTCTTGTAGGTGTTTTTGTAGCCTATATCTTCATCTAAAGTTGATAATCCATATTCAGCACATAATGAGTCTGATATATGTCTTAATTTAGCTAGATTAGTTCTATTGTTGTTATACTTTTTACCAGTTTTAAATGAAACAGAATTCACTATGAAATGATTATGAATATGATTAGTGTTTTGATGTGTTGCAACAACCACTTCAAAGTCTTTAAACATTTCTTCTGCAAACTTTACTCCAATTTCATGAGCAATATCAGGAGTAACTTCTCCCTCTTTAAAAGATTGATAACCATGAAACGCTAAAATTCCATTTGTTTTTCCATATTCTTCTTTTGTTAAAAGCATATCTTCATAAGGATTTCTTTCAGAGCAGTTTATTGAACTAACATAACATACTTTTTCGTTTTTATAATTTCCTGTATTCTCAATTTCAAGATAACTATATGAGTTTTTTCCATAATCTTTATTGATTGTTTTTTCGGGATTAATGATATAATTTATTGACTGTTTTAAATTATTCTTAATACTCCAAATAGAAGTAGTCGCCATAATTAAGGTTTAGCCTTTCTATATAGTGGATTTTTTGTGTGGGAGTAAAAATCCGTTGCTTGCTTATAGAAAGAATCAATCATAGATTAACTCTTTTAAAATAATTTCTTCAGTCATATTTCTATAATTATTCATCAATTTAACCCATTCAATTTGATTATTATCTTTACTTTTTTCAGATAGTTTGTCGTCATTTTCAATATAGTTACTCATTAAAATATTGTATCTTTTAGAGCATTCAATACTGACTGAAAGAAGATGATTTGTTAATTCATTTTTCATCAGCAATGACACATATACTCCTTTTTTATGATTTTTAATATAATCTAATCTTAAATATCCATACTTATTAATTTGTTTATAATCCTGTTTTTTAATTGTTAAATTTGGCAATAAATAGTCACCAATTTTTGTATATTCAATATTCATAATTCTATTATTTCCTTTCTAATTTTCTAATAATTTATTAGTTTTATAACTTACAATTCCGTATTTATCTTTAATATCTTCTCTTGATATTGGAAAATTATTTGAATTGGTAAGTGCTACAAATCTAATAATTTTTTTCATCAATTTTAGGTTGATATTCTAATATTATTTCATTAGTTTCATCATCAATTTTTTCGTACATTTCATAAAAAGAAGTTTCAAAATATTCATTCATTTTATTTAAATATTTGTTTAATTCATCTTTTGACATTCGACTGCCTTTAATTATTTCTTCATTATTATTAACCATAACTGGAACAGCTACATCAAATATTCCAGTATCATAAAATCTTATTAACTCTTTAATAAATCCATTTCTAAAATTAATTTTCTCAAGAATTAAATTTCCTTTATCATCCTTTTTAATTTCAATAGTATCAATAAATTTAGAAATAAATTCTTGTTTTTCTGACTTATCCATATCATTCCATTTTGATTTTAATAATGAATTTAAAGTATCAAGCCTTATCATTTTTTCTCTTTCTAAATCTCTTTCAGCAAGTAATTCGTGAGGTGAGTAATTAAAAGTTTCTAAATTAATTAATTCTAGTTTTTTATTTTCTAAGTTGGCAAGTTTATCTTCAATTAGTTTATAATCTTCTTTAAAATCATCCATTTCTACAATACCTTTAATATAGGCTTGTTTAATTCTTTCTCTTTGCTTTTCTAAACTTCTAATTTCTTTATCAATAGAATTTGTATCAATTTTACTATTCTTATCTTCTAGAATAGGTAAGAAAAACTTTTTAACAGCCATATCATATTCTAATAAATCGTAAATAAAATTCTTCAGCAGTTTTTCTACATGGCTCTCGTTAAAGTTAATACGACAATGCTCACAAGTATAATACATATATTTTCTTTTAGTACCACCAGAACCTTTACATTTCATTATCTTTCCACAATCTGGACATTTAAGCCTTTGGAAGAAAGTATAAATTCTATCTCTAGTATAAGTTCTTTGATTTCTTTCCTTTTGCCTTTGACATTCTTCCCATTTGGCACGAGATATAATAGGTTCTACAACATTCATATAAACTATTGGTTCTAAATTTTCTTGTTTGCCAATTCGTTTATATTGTTCATAATCACCCATATAGATTTTATTATCTATAATCTTTTGAATAGTAGTATCTCTCCATTTCTTTTTAGGATAAATATCATTTTCTTTAAAGTAATTAGCAATTTGTTGAAAACTTTTACCTTCTAGATACATATCAAATATTTTTTCTACATAGGGACGAGTAGCATTATCAATAATCATTGTTTTATCATCAGCACTCTTATAACCAAATGGTCTTTGACCTGGAATATGTCCTGACTTAATTGCACCATTTAATCCAAATTTTGTTCTTTCTGATACAATTTCTATTTCTAACTGTGATAAAACTGTAAGCATTCTTACAAAGAATCTTCCATTAGCAGTAGAAGTATTAACATCATCTCTATCACATAGTAGAAAGCAATTATATTGTTCTAAAACTGATATTAGTTCTTCCAAATCACGAACCGAACGTGTAATTCTATCTAGTTTATAAGCAACAATATAATTTATTTTTCCTTCTTTCATATCTTGTAGCATTGCTTGAAATTGAGGTCTATGTTCCATATCTTTAGCAGATATTTCAGCGTCTTTATAGACCTTATAAACTTCTAAATCTTTAAAATTACATAATTGAAGCAATTTTTCTTCCTGTTCTCCTAAACTAAATCCTTCTCTTGCTTGATCTTCTGTTGATACACGAATATAAACTCCTGCTGTATTCCTTTCATTATCCATAATTATCATTCTCCTTTCTTTTTAGGGTAGTGAAAGGCACCAAAAAAGGTGTCACATAACAAGGACACCTCTAGATTTTATTGATTATTTGTACGACAAAAACAACCAATATTATGGGAGTATCTAAACTCTCAAATCAATTTAATGCCTTGCTATGTATTCTGATAATTCAGATAATGGAACTTTATTTTGTAAGTTTCCTAAATAAAAATATTTCTGTTCATTAAAGAACAAGTATAACTGGTTATTTATTATAACCTTATGAGGTTCAACATACGCTAGATTAGTATGTTCAACAATTCGTAAGCAACCTTCGTAGATTTTATATTTCTGCTTACTAAATTTGCAAGACCAATCGATTTTGGTTTTGAGTTCATCACTCATATTGATTTTCTTCTTAATTATTTTAATCATATCACATCACACTTTTCTTTGCAATAACGCACAAAAAAATCAACTATTACTAGTCGACTTAATCATTAACGTCACATTGGTGCGACGATTTTTGCTTCTGGAGCGGATGATGGGAATCGAACCCACGTAGTCAGCTTGGAAGGCTGAGGTTCTACCATTAAACTACATCCGCACATAAACTTTTTAATCGAACCTCAGTCTTAATTTCCGACGACTAAGTCCGACTAAATAAAGTAGACAATATTAATTATACCAAAAAGTTATAATATGTCAACACTTTTTTTTATAGAAATTATTATTTATAATAAAATATAGAAAAGGTATAGGTGAGAAAATGAAAGTTCTAGCTAGCGACTTTGATAATACTTTATATGTTAAAGATGAAAATATATTTAAGAAAAATATTTCATCACTAAAAGAATTTATAAGTAAAGGTAATTTATTCTGTATAATAACTGGACGTAGTTACACAAGTATAAAAGTTTTCTTAAACGAATACAACATTCCTTATAGTTATCTAATCTGTGAAGATGGAGCTAAAATATTTAATAATGTTGACTACTGTATAGAAACAGTTTTATTACCAGCCGAAGAAGTAACAAAAATCCAAGAAGTATTTAGAAAAAATAATATGCCATGCTTTCTAGAAGATGGCTACAACATTACAGAAAATCCAAATGACTGTGTCAAAGTCCTAGCAAAATATACAGATAAAAATGCAGCCGAGGAAATAGTAAAAGAACTTCAAACAACAACAGAAACTTATGCCTACGTCAGTAGAGAACACATAAATATAACATCTAATAAAACCAATAAAAAACAAGCACTAAAAAATCTTATGGAAAAAGAGCAGTTACAGCCTAGTGATATTTTTGTAATAGGTGATGACATTAATGATTATGAAATGTTAAAAGAATTTCCTGGTGCTGTAATGAAAAATCATCATCCAAAACTAGACGAACTTCAAAAAACTGAATGTGAAAAATTATACGAATATATAGAAGAGTTAATTAATTATTAATTCTTCTTTTTAATTATTCATATTATTATATAAGGTGATGATATGAATATAGGAGAATTTGCTATTAACTTAATCAGTAATTATGGTTACCTTGGCATGTTTTTAGGAATGGTATTAGAAGCCGTAATAATAATAATCCCAAGTGAAGCCATTCTCGCAACAGGAGGTATTCTAGCTAGTCAAAAGATATTTACCTTACTTGGTGCTTTTCTAATAGGATTACTTGGTAGTGTTTTTTGTGCCATAATAATTTATTACATGGGCTACTTTGGTGGTAAAGCCTTCGTTAAAAAATATGGAAAATACTTTTTTATGAAAGAAGAAGATATTGAAAAGAGTGATTCCTGGTACCAAAAGTATGGACTTTTAGCAGCCTTAATAGGTAGGAATTTTCCTATAATAAGAACATTGATATCACTACCAATTGGTATTATGAGATTATCTTTTACTAAATTTTTATTATATACGACCATTGGCTCAATTCCTTGGACATTTGCCTTTGTATACCTTGGTTATGCCTTAGGAAATAATTGGACCATAATAAATGAATATGTTCAAAAATTAAAAGTCCCAATTAAAATTCTTATCTTTATACTAATCATAAGTTACATCTATAAAAAAATAATTCAGATAAAAAAGATTAAAAAGACAAAATAATATCTTTGCATACATTATGATAGGTGATATTATGCAAAATAAAAAGATAATAAAGAAACTAGCCCTAAACACAACTCTCATAGGAGATGTCCTATTATCAGGCATAATTCTTTCCGGAACTTATGAACCATGTCCAGAAATTATTACTTTAACAGCAGTCACAGTTGCTTCAACATCATATCTTGTTAAGATAAAATTAAGAGAAAATCGTAAATTTTTAGACTAAAGTTCGTTTTTTAATGAACTTTTTTCTTTTCTAG
>CAVAJX010000015.1:0-2362 GCA_963589235.1 bacterium
GCCTTAGCTGTTCTTCTCATATCTTTAGTAACAGAAGACATATCTACTTTAAATATATCAGCAGCTGTTCTGGTATGAATATCCTCATTATTTACAAAGGCATTAATCAAATTAGTTGCCTTAGACATAGAAGCAAATATTCTAAGTTCAACTTGTGAATAATCACTAGAAAGTATTTTTGAATTTTCATCAGGAACAAAAGCCTTTCTAATTAAAGCTGAATACTCTGCTCTAGCCGGAATGTTTTGTAAATTAGGACTGATACTAGAAAGTCTACCAGTTCTAGTTAGAGTCTGTGTAAATATTGTATGAATTCTTCCATCTTCTCTTACTTCCGCTTTTAATCCAACAGCATAGTTTGTATAAAGCTTAGCTAAAGTACGATATTCAAGTATCTTAGAAACTATTGGATGAAAATCTATAATCTTATCTAAAATATCCTTACTAGTAGAATACTTATTATCTTTAACCTTCTTAGGATAAGGAATAGCCAAGTCTTCAAACAATACTTTAGAAAGTTGTGAAGGAGACATAATATTAAATTCTACTCCCGATAACTCATAAATTTCCTTTTCTTTTTCCTCTAGTTTTTCCTTTAATTCAAGTTCTACATTTGTTAAATAATCCACATCAACCTTAATACCCGTAATTTCCATATCAGCTAAAACCTCAGCTAATGGCATTTCAATATTATTAAATAAATCAAGTTCACCATCATCGCTTAATTCCTTTAATAATCTCTCTCTCGTCTCATAAATAAATTGTGCCTTCTGACAACAAATTTCTTTTAATCTTTCTTCTTCTACCTCTATAGGTCTCTTATCAGTTCCATAAGTATCTTCATATATTGGCAACTGATAATCAAAACTCCTTGCCACAAAACTAATATCATCTTTTACAACATAATCAAGTAAATAAGCTGCTATCATTGTATCAAATGAAACATTTTTAAATTTAACATCTAAAGAATTTAAAACTACTAAAGACTTTTTATAGTCATACGTAAATTTCCATACATCAGAAGAAAATATATCTTTGTATTTTTCAATATTATCTTTATTTATAAAATAACCTTTTTCTCCATCATAAATACCAATTCCAAGTATTTCACTCTTACTATAAATAGAACCTCTAGTTTCTAGATAATAAGCAAAATCTTTATTTTTAAATTGTTCTATATCATCTATAATTAATTCTTTAGCATCTTCTTTTTCTTCCCTTTTCTCTTCAACTGAACCTTCTAAATCTAATTTTCTTAATAACGAATGGAATTCTAACTCTTCCAAAATATTGGCCAACTGACTCTTATCTGTAATTCCATATTTACAGTCTTCCAAAGTAAAGTCTAATGGTACTTCTTTATATATAGTAGCAAGATCATAACTCATATAAGCATTATCTTTATCAGTTAATAGCTTTTCTTTTGTCTTTCCCGTAACACTATCTATATTTGCATATAAATTATCTAAAGTACCATACTTAGCTAATAAATTAATAGCTGTTTTCTCACCTATTCCTTTTACACCTGGAATATGATCGCTAGCATCACCCATTAAAGCTTTTAAATCAACCATTCTAGCTGGCTCAACCTGATAAGTTTTCATAAACTCATCTCTATCCATCATAATATGACCAGACTGTTTCAAAAGTTTAACAATAACTTCATCACTAATTAATTGTAATAAATCTTTATCACTACTAACAATAGTCGCAATAAACTCATCTTCTTCATCTACAATTCTTGCCAAAGTACCTATAATATCATCGGCCTCATAATTATCAATTTCAAAATGCTTAATTCCAAAAGCATCTAATACTTCTTTCGCCTTAGGAAATTGTAGTTTTAACTCATCAGGCATTTCAATACGACCAGCTTTATAAGAATCATACTTATCATGTCTAAAGGTTTTTCCTTTATCAAATGCCACAAGTATATAATTAGGCTCTTCTTCCTTAATAATTTTATTCATCATATTAATAAAGCCATACAAAGCATTAGTAGGAAAACCTTTAGAGTTCTTCATGATAACACCTTGATAAGCAGTAGCGTAAAAACTTCTAAATAAAAGATTATTACCATCTACTAAAATAATTTTTTTCATAATTGTATCACCTACTAATTAGTATAACACAAACAATTATTATTTTCCTAACTACTTATCAATATTTACGTAAGTATTACTACTATTATAATTATTTTCAAGTCTCTTTAAATGATCAGTAGCCATAAACAAGCACAAAGTCATGATACTATAAATTGCTAATATAAATAATCCTTTCTTTAAATTAATTCTCATTGTCATAATCATCACTCCTCGTATAATAGTTTTTGTAAGTGATTTATTTTTAATATTTTACTTAC
>CAVAJX010000016.1:0-22854 GCA_963589235.1 bacterium
ATGATATTTTTTCCATACCATCTTTAAAATTTGTTAATTTGTGATTTTATCCTGACACTTGACGTTGTAAACTAGACAAAAATAGAAAATTATAGTATAATTTCATAGTTAGTTCTTTACAAATAAAAAAGAAAGGAGTTTTTATGAATAAAAAACAAACCAATGAAACAAAAATAATTGTTTTAGGAGGTTTAGGAGAAGTCGGAAAAAATATGTATTGTGTAATGCATAAAGACGCAATTGTTATTATTGATGCCGGAGTTAGTTTCCCAGAAAGTGAACTTATGGGAATTGACTATGTTTTACCTGATTTTACATTCTTAAAAGAAAACGAAGATAAAATTAAAGCTCTATTAATTACCCATGGTCATGAAGATCATATTGGAAGTATTCCATTTTTACTACAAAGTATTAATATACCTGCCATTTATGCTCCAAATCATGCCAAAGAATTAATAGCTGTAAAATTACAAGATAAAAATATCAGATATAACAATTTATTTGTCTATACCGAAAATACTAAATTAAAATTTAAGCAAATAGAAGTTGAGTTTTTCAGAACAACACACTCTATACCAGATTCACATGGAATCAGTATAACAACACCAGATGGTACAATTGTCACAACAGGAGATTACAAGTTCGATTTAACACCAATTGGCCCAATGGCTGACTTATACAAAATGGCTTCTATCGGTGAAAAAGGTGTTGACCTATTAATTGGTGACTCTACAAATGCTTTAAATGAAGGATTTTCTAATAGTGAATCCGTTGTAGATGAACAATTAGGAGAAATGTTTGATAAATGGAAAACAAGTAGAATCATAATCGCAACATTTGCTTCAAATATATACCGAGTAAAACATATTTTTGAAACATGTTATAAACACAATAGAAAAATCTGTATCTTTGGTAGAAGTATGGAAAATAATATTAATATCTCAATTAATGGTGGATATATAGATCACAAAGAACTATTAGTAACTCCAGAAGAAGCTAATAATTTAAAACCTGGAGAAGTAACAATTTTATGTACTGGTAGTCAAGGTGAGCCTTTAGCGGCTTTATCAAGAATAGCCAATGGTACTCATAAACAAATCAAATTAAGACCAGATGATGTTGTTATATTCTCATCTAGTGCAATACCAGGTAACGCTTTAAGTATTTCTAAAACAATTAACAAACTTTACTTAAAAGGTGTTAAAGTATATACCAATAATGTCTTAACAGACTTACATACATCAGGACATGCTAATGAAGAAGAAATTAAGTTAATGATTCGTTTAATAAAACCAAAATACTTAATGCCATTCCATGGTGATTACAGAATGTTAAAAAAACAAGCTGATATTGGTATAAACTGTGGAATACCTAAAGAAAATACTTTCATATTGAAAAATGGCGATTCTCTAATTTTAAAGAATCATGTCATAACAAGAGGAGAAAGTATGCCGGGTGCTGATATATACGTCGATGGTAATAGAATTGGCGAAGTCGGAAGTGCTGTTTTAAAAGATCGTAAAATAATGGCTAATGATGGTATTCTTGTAGTTATCGCAAATATCGATATGAAAAATAGAGAATTACTAATCAAACCAAATATTACAACAAGAGGCTTTATACTAGTAAATGAAAATGAAGAACTAATAAAGAAAATTGAAAATAAAGCCGAGCAAATAATTAAAACTGGTTTAGCTGAGCCAAGATTAAATTATAATAATTTAAAATCAAGTATTTCTGAACAATTATATCCATACATAAATGAATTAACAGGAAGAAAACCTATAATTTTACCAATAATATTAGATATCAAGAGATAGCGTTTGTTATCTCTTTTTTATATTCTTTCAATTATTCTATTAGAAATAGCTCTTTCAAATTCTGAAAAACCACATTCTGAAAAAATAGCTACTCTAAAATAAATCATTCTAAGATCAGTATCATTAAATAAAAGAAGTTTCTCATAAAATTTCCAGTTAAGTCTTTCAAGAATCTCTGTATAAATCGGAAAAGACACATAGAATTTCTCCATATTTTTAATACTAGATATCGAAAACATATCCGTAAAACCAAAGTAATATTTCAAAACCATCGATATTTCTCTATAACTTTTAAATTTATTTTTCCGACTTTGATAAACATATTTACCAATGTGCCAAAACAAAATAAGTCGATTTTTCTTATAATAATATTTCAATAATAATCATCTCCTAATAATATTATTATAAAAAAAAGAGAAAGTCCTATTTGGCTTCCTCTTGAGCTCTTGTTTCACGAACAACAGTAATTTTAATTGTACCAGGATATTTCATATTTGCTTCGATTTGTTCCTTAACTTCTCTAGCAATTTTATGAGCACCTAAATCATCAACTTCTTCAGGTTTAACAACAACACGTAATTCCCTACCAGCTTGTACCGCAAATGTTTTTTCAACACCAGGGATATTGTTACCAACTTCTTCAAGTTGAGATAAACGTTTAATATAATTTTCTAAAGAGTCATTTCTAGCTCCTGGACGTGATGCAGATAAAGCATCAGCTATCGCAACGATAATTGAAATAACACTAGTAGCTTCTGTTTCACCATGATGAGAAGCAATAGCATTAATAACAACAGGGTCTTCATTATACTTTTTAGCTAAGTCAACTCCAATTTCAACATGACTACCTTCGATTTCATGATCAATAGCTTTACCTATATCATGTAACAAACCAGCTCTTTTAGCTAATGTAATATTCTCACCTAATTCAGCAGCTAAAAGTCCAGATAAATGAGCAACTTCTATAGAATGTTGCAAAGCATTTTGACCATAACTAGTTCTAAAATGTAATTTGCCAATTATTTCAATTAAAGCTGGATCAAATTTTGTAAGTCCTAATTCAAATGTTGCTTCTTGACCATATTCAATAATCTTTTGTCTCATATCTTTACAAACTTTATCGTATAACTCTTCAATTCTTGTTGGATGAATACGTCCATCCTTAATTAAATTTTCTAAAGTAACACGAGCAATTTCTCTACGTAATGGATCAAAACAAGAAATAACAACAGCTTCAGGAGTATCATCAATAATTAAATCAACACCAGTTATTGCTTCAATAGTTCGAATATTTCTACCTTCACGACCTATTATTCTACCTTTCATTTCATCAGTAGGTAAATCAACAACAGTAACAGTCTGATCATTAGCTATATCAGCAGCATACTTTTGCATAGAAGTAACAATAAGTTCTCTAGCTGTTTTATCTGCATTTAATTTAGCTTCATTTTCAGCCTCCTTTATATACTCTGCGACTTCTTTACTCATACTATCTTTTACTTGACTCATAACTAAGTCTTTAGCTTTTTCCTTACTAAAACCGGAAATTTTTTCTAACAATTCTAATTGTTCTTTCTTTATTTCCTCCACTTTACTTTTCTCATTTTGGATTTCAATTTGTTTTTCAGAAAGTTTTTCATCACGTTCATCTAACGCAGCTTCGCGTTTTTGAAACATTTCATCTCTTTTATCTATACTAGCTTCACGTTGAAGTAAACGCTTTTCAGAATCTTTTAATTCTTCTTTCTTTTCACGAATTTCTTTATCCAAATCCATTTTTAATTTATGAGCTTCTTCTTTTTGTTCAATAGCTGCATCTCTTTTAATCTTTTCTACATCTTTTTTTGCTTGATTAATAAGAGCCTCAGCTTTCTTAGTTGCTTTATTTACTTTTAAACTATTTATAACAAACGCTACAATAAATCCAATTAGCAATCCAAGTGCTACAAGTAAAATGGAGAATAATGTATTATCATTCATAACATTCCTCCATCTAGACCATACATAATAATCTAATTCTATTGTAGAGTTATTTTAAAAGCTTGTCAAGAAAAACCAAGAAACAAACAAAATAAAAAGCTCACCAAAATAATAGTGAACTTTTATAGATTAAATTATTTAAAATAATCACAAATTACATCATAATCACAGTAAGGAACTTTTCCTTCAGCAAAAGCCATATAGTCATCTCGACCTTTGCCAATAACTAAAACTGCATCTCCTTCTTCAGCCATATCAAAAGCCTTATAAATTGCTTTAACACGGTCAACTTCACGAATATAATTAGTTTTAGTAGAATCCCCTATCATGTCATCAATAATAGAATTAACATCTTCATATCTAGGATCATCCATTGTAAATACAACAATGTCAGATTTGTTTAATACCAAATCACCTATTTTAGAGCGTTTTTCTTTCTCTCTACCACCAGCGGCACCAGTAACAGTAATAATTCTTTTGTATTTACCTTTAACAGAATTTAATAAGTTATTAATTGAATTATAAGTATGAGCATAATCTAAAATAATATCATAGTCTTGCCCAAATCTAAGTACTTCACCACGTCCAGCAACAAAATTAATATTTACGAGTGTTTTAATTAAATCATCAACTGGTATCTTCTTACACAAGCCAATAATAAATCCTAAACAAATATTATAAGCATTATACTTACCAAACAAAGAACTATTTATATCATAAACATTATCATTGTTTCTGACTTTGAATTTCAAACCATTTCTATCTTCTTCATAATCAAAAATAACAAAGTCATTATCCTCATTAAAACCAAAGGTAATTAAATTATTAGCATGTAAAGATTTACAGATTTCATCATCACCATTGACAATAACAATACCATCATCTTTTAAGTAATTGACTATAGATAGTTTACACTCACGATAGTTTTCAATTGTTTTATGAACATTCAAATGATCCTCAGTAATATTTGTAATCGCAACAATGTCATATTTTAATTCCTTTACTCTACCATGTAAAAGAGCTTCACTTGACACTTCCATAACAAGAGCTTTACAATTATTGTTTTCAACAATTGACAATGAACTATACAATTCCGATATACAAGGGGTGGTATTATTAGTATGATAAACTTCATCATCAATAGAAAGACCATTAGTACCTAAACAAGCACATTTCATTGAATCATTTAAAACCTTTTGTATGATAGTAGCACTAGTTGTCTTTCCATCAGTACCTGTAATACCAATTAAAGAAAGGTCATCCAACTTAACATCATAAAATTTTTTACACAACTCTAAATAAGTGCTATTAATATCATCCACAATAACAACAGGTAAATCCGTATCATATTCTCTATCAGTTACTAAAGCTACAGCGCCATTTTCAATAGCAGAATCAATATAATCAAAATGATCAACATTGAATCCTTTAGTCGCAACAAATAAATAACCTGGTTTAATATCACGAGAATCTTCATTTATACCTGTAATTTCCACATCAAAATCACAGTCAATTATATCTTTAAGTTTTTTCATAAGTCCTCCTAACAAGCTATATATTAATATATATCGATTTTAAACACAAAATATATCTATTTTTTAGAAGAACTATCTTCATCTTTCTTTAAAGATATATCATAATACTCACGAACCTTTTGTTCTATTTCATTACGTAATTCAACATTTTCTTTTAATAAAAGTTTAACATTTTCTTTTCCTTGTCCTAGTTTTTCACCATTGTAAGCATACCAAGCACCAGTTTTATCAACAATACCAGCTTCAACTGCTAAATCGATAACCTCGCCTTCTCTAGATACACCTTCACCATACATAATATCAACAACAGCAGTCTTAAATGGGGGAGCAACTTTGTTTTTAACAACTTTAATTGTTGTTCTATTACCAACAACACCATCGCCCATTTTTAATTGTTCATTACGACGTATATCAAGTCTAACAGAAGAATAGAACTTTAATGCTCTACCACCAGGTGTAGTTTCAGGATTTCCAAACATAACACCAACTTTTTCACGCAATTGATTTATAAAAATACAAGTTGTATTTGTTTTATTAATAGTTCCAGATAATTTTCTTAAAGCTTGAGACATAAGTCTTGCTTGAAGACCAACATGCGAGTCACCCATTTCACCATCAATTTCAGCTTGTGGTACCAATGCCGCAACTGAATCAATTACAATAATACTTACAGCTTCACTTCTAACTAAAGCATCACATATTTCTAGAGCCTGTTCACCAGTATCAGGTTGAGATAATAATAACTCATCTATATCTACACCTAAACGCTCAGCATAAACTGGATCAAGTGCATGTTCAGCATCGATAAATGCTGCTCTACCACCTAATTTTTGATGTTCAGCAATTGCCTGTAAAGCAAAAGTAGTTTTACCAGATGATTCAGGACCATAGATTTCAATTATTCTTCCTCTTGGATATCCACCTACACCTAAAGCTATATCTAAAGATAGGCAGCCTGAAGAACATACATCAACTTTCATATGTTCCTTATCACCAAGTTTCATAATAGATCCTTTTCCGAATTGTTTTTCAATATCATTTAATACTTGTTCTAAAGCTTTATCTTTAGACACTTCTTTATTAACCGCTTTCATATTTCCTCCTAGTTAAATAACTTACAACACTATTGTATAATAATAAAAAATAAAATGCAAGCATTTTTACGAACAATTGTTTTATTTTTTTTACCAATTAATTTTAATGAAAAAGAAAAAATCCTTATACAGAAAAGGATTTTTCAACTATTTTATTCGACTAATCTATGTTTTTTTGCTCTGGAAAAATTATTTTTTTATTCATATTAAAATATTGAACAGCTGATATTATTGACATAACACAAGCAAAATATAAAAGTAATTCATTAACATTTATATTAATAAGTTCAAATGGCCAGTTATAAAAGAATGTTAAAGTAACACCTGTCATCAATGCAGCTGTTTTAATTTTACCAGCACCAATAGCAGCAACTACTTTTCCTTTACCAGCAGCTTCCATTTTAATAGCATTAACAACAATATCTCTCAAAACAATTATTACTGGAATGATTTCATTAATAAAACCATGAGCAGCCAAAATAATTAAAACTGAGTTTACTAAAACTTTATCAGCAATAGCATCTAACATTTTTCCAGTATCAGTAATTAAATTATATTTACGAGCAATTTTTCCATCTAAAAAATCTGTAACACTAGCAATTATAAATATTATACCAGCTATAAAATATTGTGATTCAACTGGTGAAGATATACCAGAAATATTAAACGTTGGAAATTGAATTCCTACTGCATAAAATGGAAAAACCAATAAAACGATAATCACAACAGATAAAATCAAACGTAAAACTGTAAGCTTATTAGGCAAATTCATAACTAACATTCCCTCTTTCATTTGTCATTAATTCAGTAGTTCTCTCTGGAGCTTTATTAATTGTACCAATAATTAAATACAATATAACAAAAATAACAATTATAAAAACAATAGCTATAACAAAAGGCCAAAGACCAACTTTCTTCTTATACTCCTTTGTATATGGAGAAGTTGCTTTTTTCTCCTCTTCTTCCATCTTTTTTTGAGCCATTTTTATATCTTCTAATGAAATTTTAGAAGTATGCTCAAATAAAAAACCATTAAATTCATCAATAACTTTTTCTGGATTAAGCCCTAAATATTTAGCATATTGTCTCACATCTTCTTTTAAAGCATAAACATCTTTAAAAGCTTTAACATTACCAGATTCTATATTTTCGAGTTGTACTGTCGAAAGATCTAAATCTTCAGCTGCCTCAGCAATACTAACACCATTACTGATACGAGTTCGCTTCAAATAATCGCCTAACTCTTTCACATTAACACCTCACATAATAAACAATAATATAAATAAGCCATGTTCTGTTCTTAGTTACCTAAGCGACAAACATTTATCTACCAGCTATTAACTGGTCTCTAATCAGATTCAATTCTCCTCATAGAACTCCCCTACCAAATTATTTGGGTTTCTCGCTCGTTGGGTTTACCGCGTTTCACTTTTTTGTTTCCAAAAAAATCGTCACTGTGGCACTTTATGGTTTTGCATCATATCAAAGACTTAGATACAAAATCCGCCGTTAGCAAAAGCTACCCTAGGTTATTTATTCCCTAGGAACGATCACTACAGTCATCGCAGACTGTGCGAGCATGGACTTTCCTCAAGGACTTCAAGAGTCCCAGCGTTTGTCTATATATTAATTGTTTTCCCTTTCTTCTTTTTCTCTCATATTAGCATAAACCAATTTTTCAAGTTGAGATAATCTACGAATAACATCAACGTTACTAACTTCTACATTATCGTTATTACGAACAACTTCCATACTCAACTTAGAATTACGAAGTTCCTGCTTTAAATTGACAATTTGTGCCATCAAATCAGCTTTTTCCTTCTCTAAGTTGTTAATTATATCATAAAATTGCTCATAGTCACCAATAATTACATCTAAAAATTGATCTACTTCCTTTAATCTATAACCACGAGTATCAATTTTGAATTCCTTCTCCAAAATATCTTGTGGCTTAAGTGTAATTCTATTTTGATACATTAAATCACCAATCCCTTACAGTAATATTATGTCATTAATGCTTATTTTTGTCAATTGCTAAACGATTCAAAGCATAAGTTAATTTTGTATTAATTTTAACATGTTCAGTATTATCTATCATTTTATTAAGTAATCTAATAATTTCAAAGTTATTCATCTATATCACCAACACCATAATACTACAAAAAAAATTAGTAATCATAAATTCGACAATAAAAGTCAAAATAACTCATAAAATTAAAGATAAATTATAGAAAAATTCATCATATTATAGTATAATGAACAATAGGTGATGTGATGAACTATCCAAATGGCATTACAAAAAATAGTAATCATGAAATTATATTTGGTAACAGAGGAATGGCTTTAGAAAATGATCTAAATGCAACCAATGAATATTATCGAAGTATCGATAAAGCATACATATACAAAAAGCCAACACCTGTAAAGATAACAAAAGTAAATTATCCATCTAGAGATAAAGCTATCATAACGCAAGCTTTCTTCACAGTACCATCAACTACAGACTACAATGGTATATATGATGGAAAATATATTGATTTTGAAGCTAAAGAAACAAAAAATAAAACTTCATTTTCGTTGAGAAATATTCATCCTCATCAAATACAACATTTACGAAACATATATAACCATAAAGGAATTGCTTTTTTAATAGTCCGGTTCACCAGTTTAAATGAAACATATCTATTAATGGCAAATGACTTAATTGAGTTTATAGAAAGTAACAAAAGAGAATCAATACCGCTATCTTTCTTCAAAGAAAAAGCTCATCAAGTAAAAGAAGGTTATATACCAAGGATCGATTATTTAAAAATAATTGATCAAATCATTGGAGGTATTTAAAATGCAAAAAAAAGAAATAAAAAGACGAAGACCTAATAATAAGAAAGCAAGCACTACAAGACGTAGTACAGGTAATACAAAAAATATAAAGAAGCGTGTAACTACTGTATCTTCTAAAGAAGAAAAACAAGCAAAATTAATTTTTGCAATAGTTTTTGTAGCCATTGTACTATTATGTTATTTTACACTTGGAACATTCTTTGCACTACTAACTGGTGTTGGTATTGCCCTAATCATTGGTGTCGCTAAAATACTAGAAAAATGCAAAAATGGTAAAAAAGCTAGAAAAATTGTAAAAATAATTTTAATGATTATTTTAGGACTAGGAATTCTATTATTATGTGCATTCACAGCATTCCTAATATATATAAAGATAGATGCTGATCCTAAATATGTTACATCTAAACTTGAAACACAAGAAAACACAACATTCTTAGATATAAATAATCAGGAATATGCAAAGCTTGGAAGTGAGATGCGTGAAAAAGTAAAATACGAAGATTTACCGGAAGTACTAATTGATGCAATCATTGCAACAGAAGACTCACGATTCTTCCAGCATAACGGATTTGATGCCCCAAGATTTTTAAAAGCATCTATTAAACAAGTAGCAGCAAAATTGTTACATAAAAGTTCGAATGCAGGTGGTGCATCAACTCTAACAATGCAAGTTGTAAAAAATAGTTTAACCAATGCTTATGCCACAGAAGGAATTGATGGTATCGTTCGTAAATTTGAAGATATCTATCTAGCAATATTTAAACTAGAAAAGAATTGTAGTAAAGAGCAAATAATTGAATACTACGTAAATAACCATTACTTATCCGGAAATGTATATGGAGTTCAAGAAGCTGCTCAAACTTACTTTGGAAAAACAGTAAGTGAATTAAACTTAAGTGAAGCAGCAACTTTAGCAGGTATGTTTAAATCACCAAACTACTACAACCCAGAAGAACATCCGGAAAGAGCAGAAGAAAGAAGAAAAACTGTTTTATATTTAATGAAAAGACATGGATATATTACAGCTGAAGAAGAAAAAATTGCAAATAGCATACCAGTTTCTTCATTAATTGCAACATCAACAGAAAGCACATACAATAGCGAATATTCCGGATACATAGATACAGTTGTTGATGAAATAAAAGAAAAATATGGAATAAATCCATATACAACACCATTAACAGTTTACACAAACTTAGATAGAACAAAACAAAATGCTGTAAATAGTGTCATGAATGGAGAAAGTTATACTTGGATAAATGATAAAGTTCAAGCCGGAGTTGCCGTACTCGATACAGAAACAGGCAAAATACTAGCAATCGGAAATGGGCGAAACATTAATGGACGGTCAGCAAATGCAAAAGACCAATGGAACTATGCAACAGAAAACAAACGGCAACCAGGGTCAACAGCAAAACCATTATTTGATTATGGTCCAGGAATAGAATACAATAACATGTCCACATATACACTTTTTGACGATGCACCATACACATATTCAGATGGAAGAAAAATAAATAACTGGGATAATGGATATTATGGAACAATAACATTAAGACGTGCACTATCAACATCACGTAACATTCCGGCATTAAAAGCATTCCAACAAGTAGAAAACAAAAAAATACTAGAGTTTGTATCAAATTTAGGAATAAGTCCAGAAGTTTGTGATTCAGGATATACATATGACACAAATACAATGAAATGTGTAAACAGCAAAGGTAAAACAGAAGAGCCTACTAAAATACATGAAGCACATGCAATTGGAGCATTCACTGGTACTAATCCATTAGAAATGAGTGCTGCATATGCTGCTTTCTCAAATGGTGGATATTATAATGAACCATATAGTGTTAGCAAAATTGTATTTAAAAGTACAAATGAAACAAAAGAACATAACAGTGATAATTACGTAATAAAAAGAAAAGCAATGTCAGACTCAACAGCCTTTATGATTACAAGCGTGTTACAAGATGTTAGCTTAAATGGCGGTAATCCAAGTAATGTTGCTCGCAAAACAGGAACAACAAACTATGACTCACAAACAATAAGTAAATATAATTTACCAAGTGATGCCATAAGAGATTCTTGGGTAGTAGGATATTCAACCAAAACAGCAATAGCACTTTGGTATGGCTATGACAATATTGACAAAGAATATTGCTTACACAACATACCAGCAACAATACAAAAAGATAAAATATATAATGCCCTAATAAACTCTGGAGCAATGGAATCAAACAGAGAAGCATTTAAACAACCAAGCAGTGTTGTAAAGGTTGGAGTAGTCCAAGGTTCAAATCCGGCAAAATTAGCAAGTAGTAATTATTCCGGATCAGTAGTTTATGAATATTTCAAAAAAGGATATGAACCAGAAGAAACATACGTAGAAGAAAAGTTATCAGCACCAGAAAACTTTACAGCAAAATACAGTAAAATAACCAAAAAAGTAACATTAAGCTGGAAATCAGTAAGTACATCCGGTATTGATGATGAAGACTATGGAACATTTGGATATAATGTTTACTACAACAATACATTAATTGGATTTACAGAAAAAACATCATTTACATATACACCAACATCAACACCATATGGAACATATAAAGTAATGGCTACATATAAAAGTTATTCAGGTATACAAAGTCAAGCAGCAACATATACGCTAGAAGAGGCTGAAGAAGAAAATTTAGAATTACAATATATAGGTTTAACAACAATACCATCATCAGGTTCATTAGATTTTGATTTAAATAGAGACTTTATAGTTAAAAATAATGGATCAATGGTAAATGCAACAATTGAATCATGTACTCCAGATTCATTAAGTATACCAGGAAGTTGGCCAGTAACATGTACTATCAGTTATGAAAATAAAAAGAAAATTTTATCAACAACGGTTACCACAACAAAAGAATCAGCAGAATAACAAAAATACTAGCAACAAAAACTGCTAGTATTTTTTTCTACATATATCTTTTAATTTACAGTCATCACACAAAGGCTTAACTGCCTTACAATAATATCTTCCAAATAAAACCATTTGTAAATGTCTTTTAGACCAAGACTCTTTAGGAAACTTTTTCATAAGTTTCTTTTCTATTGTCAGAACATTGTCTTTAGCATAAGCAAGTCTTAATCTTTTAGAAACTCTTTCAACATGAGTATCAACCGCAATAGCTGGTTCATTATAAAATTCACTCAAAAAAACATTTGCCGTCTTTCGACCGACACCTTGAAATGATTCTAATATTTCCCTATCTCTTGGAACAATACCATTATATTCATCACATAATTTTTCAGCAATATTTAAGACGTATAAAGACTTTTTATGATAAGACCCTACTGGTCCAATAATTAACTCTAAATCCTTAACAGAAGCGTTCTTTAAGGCCTCTAAAGAAGGATATTTTGAAAATAATATAGGAGTTACAGAATTAACTCGTTTATCAGTAGACTGAGCACTCAAAACTACCGCAATAAGTAACTCATAATCCTTAGTATAATTAAGTTCACACTTAGGATCAGGAAATAAATAATCAAGATATTCTTCAATTCTATTCATCATCATCAAACCAGTCCCAATCCATAATATCCATATCAACATCACTAGAAGCTTCTTCTTTAGCCTTAGCCCTTTTCTTTCTATTATCAGAAACATCTTTAGCTGTCTTTATACCAAGCTTAGACCATTCATATAAAATCTTATCAATATATCTCAAATTAGAAACTCCATTATAAGTAGCCTCTTTAATAGCTTCTTGAATAAGTTCCTCACTCATATCATTATCAAACCAAGCTCTAATAATTTCATATTCCATTGGACTAAGAGTCCTACCAAATTCCTTTTCTATAACCTCATAAATATTAGAATTATCAGCAGAAGAAACATTATTAACTTCATCCATAGTAATAAGAGATAACTTACTATAAAAGTCATCCATCAAAACCATTTCTTCCATAAGACCCTTATCATTTTTCATAACCTCTACTCTAATAAAATGTTTATCAGAAAGAGTACCTATATAATTCATAACATCTTTAATATCTAAATTTAAATCACTAGCAAACTTACTAGGATCAAATATAAACTTATTGCCTAAATTATATAAATACATTAAAAATAGAAACTCCCCTATTTCTAATTTCAATTCTTTATAATGTTGTAACATAAAAAGAGGAATAACAATATGTCCCTGCTTAAAAATATCTATCAATTTAGCACTTTTCAATATATATCACCTCTTTTAAGTATATATAATAACATTAATCAGTATATTTACCAACAATATATTTTAATATATCTTCTTCCTCATTCTTAACTTTTCTATATAATACAGCATGAATTAAATCATCATATAACTCTTTTAAATAGCTACCTGGCTTCTTATTTAAAGCTTTAAGTATCTTATCACAAGAAATATTTAAATCCTTCTTAGAATGAATAGCTAAATTAGCATAAGACTCTGTAATATTTTTCTTATCAAGTCCCTTTATCCCCCCAGCAACACTATTAACATAAAGACCATATTTATATAGAGCCATAGGATCTAAATTATTTAATTTCAAAGCTTCATTAACATGACTAATGAGTTCTCTTTCATTACTAGTAAAAGGATATTTATCAACAACATTTAAAATACTCCATACAGCTATTAAATCATCAGTATTTTTAACATCTTTTAACTTAGGAAGTTCTAATTCTACATCAAGTCCAAAATCTAATAAAAGCTTAATACCTTTCATACTATTACTACAAGTAAATATCTTATCTAATTCTTCTTTTTTTCTATAATAAGACAAATTCTTAAGTAAATATTTATATGAATAAATTGCTTTAACTACATCATCATCTAAATCAAAGTCTAATATAGTAGCAAATCTAACAGCTCTTAAAATTCTAAGACAATCTTCTTCAAATTTATGATTAGCGCCCCCTATAGTTCTAATAACTTTTTTCTCTATATCATCTTTACCAGATAATAAATCTATTATTTCACCAGACTCATCCATACAAATAGCGTTAATAGTAAAGTCTCTTCTTAATAAATCATCTTTTAAATTATCTATATATTTAACCTCTGCTGGTCTTCTATTATTAATATAACTAATATCTTTTCTATATGTTGTTATTTCAAAGCGAATGCCCTTACTTATAACAGTAACAGAACCATAATCTTCAGCAGGTAAACAACTATCTTCAAATATTTCTTTTATTTCTTTAGGTGTAGCATTAGTAGCTATATCAATATCATGTGATTCAATACCCAATAAATAGTCTCTAACAAAACCACCTACTATATAAGACTCATAACCATGTGAGTTTATTTCTTTAATAAATTTTAACGCAGCTTCTTGCATATTATCACCATCTCATAAATATTATACCAAATAACTTTTTATCTAACAATAAAACATTCAGACAAAAACAAAAGGTAAGTATCAAAAACCCTAAAAAAAAGAACCATATATGATAAATCATATGGCTCTAAACTACTATAATTAGTTTACTGCGTCTTTTAATGCAGTTCCAGCTTTGAAAGTAACAGCTTTTCTAGCAGCAATTTTAACTGTTTCACCAGTTCTAGGATTACGTCCTTCACGAGCAGCTCTTTCAGATACAGCGAAAGTACCAAATCCAACTAGTGGAACTTTATCTCCCTTTACTAATGCTTCAGTAATTGCAGCAAAAGTAGCATCAATTGCTCTAGTAGCATCTGCTTTAGTTAATCCTGTAGCAGTAGCAACTTCTTCTACTAATTCAACTTTTTTCATAAAATTTATACCTCCCAATTATTAATTAAGCATAACTTATGCTTACATATAAAACTTACCATGTTTTAATATAAAAAGCAAGAAATATCAAAGAAATTTACAAAGTTTTACTTCATCTTTTCGTTAATAGAAGCAAGTATCGCAATAATATGCCCTATCGCAAAGAAGAATAAACAGAATAGAAAACTTACAAACCAGAATAATATCATCAAGAAAAAGTTAAATTCTGTCGCAACACAAGTATCACTATATAAAGTTGCTGTAGAACTACAAGCAGGAAATAAGTTTCCAAGTATTATACCAAAAGCAAAACAAAGGATATATGTAATAATAGCGAACTTTTGATAACCATTAAATTGATATTTACCAACTTCTTTTTCAATAGTCTTTAATCTAGGAAGATCCTTTTTAGTATCATTAATCTCATCAAACATATTCATAACTATTTACTTCCTTTCTTTTCTGTTTTCTTAGTAGTCTTATCATTTTCTTTTTCTTTATCTTCTTTTTCAGCAGTAGTAACTTCATCTATTTTTTCAGTAAATTGCTCAGCAACATCTTCTATCTTTTCACCAATATCAGAAGCAATATCACTAACCTTTTCTTTATACTTATCAAAGTTACCAGTATTCTTAGTATTTACATTTTTAAAGTCTAAATAAGTACCATATAAATAAATATATCTAGCAAACAATATAATATATATACAGTCAAATGTTGCTAAAACAGTACCATTAAATGTAGCTGTAGAAATAAGATTAACTGTAAATAATATAACTTCTATAATTACTAATGCATAAAAGAACCATTCATTAGTAAGTTCATTAAATGGTGACTTACTTAAATTAAATTCCTTCCAAAGTCTAGTTCCTCTCATAAATATATGAAAGAAATAAACAAGCATTAAAGTATGAATAGCTAATGATAACAAAGTAGCTAAACTAAAACTTTGAAAAACAGTTAAAATAGATGTAATAAATGTAATAAAGAATACAATTATCATAAATATATTAGAATAATCAAAGTACTTCTTACCAAGTTTAGTCTTCAATGAAACAAAATAAACTAAAGCTATCATATAAGTAATATTATGATTAAGTATATCTTGAAACATTCTAATAGGATCTATATTACTATTAATTGAAAAAGACTGACTGCTTAATATAATAACTGAAATAATTAAAATGATTAGCCAAGTAATAATTGTTGGATTATCATACCATTCTATATTATTCTTTTTCTCTTCTAAATTCATCAAATCACCTTCCTATAATAAGTATATCACAAAACAAATCAGTTACTATAAATAAAGCGAATTTTCTTTGAAAGTTTACAAATGTATGCTATAATTAAGGCTGAATTAGGGAGGGATACTATGTCATTGCCTACAGTAGCTTTAGTTGGAAGACCAAATGTTGGTAAATCAACTTTATTTAATAAAATTGTTGGTAAGAAGATTTCTATAATAGAAGATACTCCAGGAGTAACAAGAGATCGTATTTATCAAGAAGCAATATATAATCAAAAGAAATTCTATTTAGTAGATACCGGTGGAATAGATACTAGTAATGAAAAATTTAATGATGAGATTAAAATGCAAGCTGAAATAGCTATCAAAGAAGCTGATATTGTTATTTTCATGGTAGATGGTAAAGAAGGATTAACTAGTAATGATTTAATTATCAAAGAGATATTGAGAAAGAGTCAAAAGAAAGTAATTGTTGCTATAAACAAAATGGATGTTAAAGAAGCTGAAAATAATATCTATGACTTTTATGAATTAGGATTTGATGCTTATATACCAATTAGTAGTATTCATAACATTGGCTATATAGAATTAATGGATACAGTTACAAATGATTTCAAAGAAAAAGAAGATCAAGAAGATAACAGATTACGTTTTTCAATTATTGGTAGACCAAATGTTGGTAAAAGTAGTCTTATGAATGCCCTTTTAAATGAAGAAAGAGTTGTTGTATCTGATATAGCTGGAACAACAAGAGACTCAATAGATTCTGTTTTAAAGTATCATAATGAAGAATACATCTTAGTAGATACAGCTGGTATGAGAAAAAAAGGAAAAGTATTTGAAAGCATTGAGAAATACAGTCTTTTTAGATCTTTAAAATCAATTGATAATAGTGATATATGTTTAGTAGTAATAAACGCTGAAGAAGGTATAACAGAACACGATAAACATATTGCTGGATACGCTATAGAAAAAGGTAAAGGCTTAATCTTTGTCGTTAATAAATGGGACACTGTAAAAGATACTACAATACAAGAATTTGAAAAATTAATGCGTGCTGAATTTCAATTCGCAACATATGCACCTATCGTTTACTTATCAGCATTAACTAAAAAAAGAATTCATACACTAATGCCAGAAGTAATAAAAGTTGCTGAAAACATCAAAAAAGAAATCAAAACAAGTCTTATAAATGAAGTTATTTTAGATGCCTATCAATTAAATATACCACCATCATATAAAGGAAAACGTTTAAAAATATATTTTACATCTCAAACTGGAACTAAGCCACCAAAGTTTACTTTTAGAGTAAACAGTAAAGGTTTAGTACACTTCTCATATGAAAGATACTTAGAAAATAAAATTAGAGAAAACTTTGACTTTACTGGAACACCAATTGTCTTACAATTTAAAAATAGAAACGATGAAAATTAGAGGTAAATTATGATAATAGGAAATAACTTTAATCCAGATCCAAGAAAAAATTTTGAAAACTCAAATTTCAATAGAAATCAAAAACAACAAGGAGTAACACCAGAGAAAAAGCCATTTCAACAACCTAACATAAATAATAATTTTTCTAATAATATGTTAACTAAAGATATTTCAGAATTTAAATACACAAACATTGAAAATAATAATGAAGTATATGATAAATCTTTAGCCATTTTACATA
This sequence comes from bacterium, assembly GCA_963589235.1. Lineage (GTDB taxonomy): Bacteria > Bacillota_I > Bacilli_A > RF39 > UBA660 > CAG-877. The sequence goes on from CAVAJX010000016.1 coordinate 17,970, forward strand.
ACAGATTAAAAAATAACGCTATAACATTAGAAGAATTTAATAAACAATGTCAGGCTCTAGCAAATAAAAGAAATAAAGGACAATAAAAATAAAACGTAAAATTCGGAATAGATGCTGTCAAATCTCGGAGTGATTATTGAAAAAGTTCTATAATTTCTATATAATGTTATTAAGGTTGGTGAGTTGAATGGTTTGTAAATTTAATAGTTCAGCATATGTAAAAAGAAAATGGTGGGCAATTGCAATAATGATAGGTTTAATCTTTGCAACAATTATAACGGTCGCTATGGGAGGTGATTTTCTCATTATTTCATTTGAGATAACGCTCATTGTTGTCCCACCTGCAAGGATATGGCATTATCTTATAGGAAAGAAATATAATGTAGTCACAATATACGATGATGTTGTGGTCATAGATGAATCAAATAATGATTTCATGGTTCCAAGAGTTATTAGAACAGTTGTACATAGTGTTGATCAATTTCATATAGAAAAATATAAAATTGTAATTCAGGGAAACATTCAAACAATTGTATATCGAACTAATATGCAAGTTGTTAAATCCTCACAATCAAGGAGTTTTGAATTGATGAGAGAATATGAAAATGAAGAAGCAATTTGTGAAAAATTGTCTTCTATGATGAGAAAACCAAATTAATTGATGCTCAATTAGGTAATTATATTAATAGAGAGAAATCTCTATTTTTTTAATTTATTTTAAAAAGTTTTCAAAAAAAGAAGTGTTTTTGTTTTTTATGACTGATTATAATAATAGGAGGAATTATATGAACTATTATGAAGAAATAAAAAACAAAATAATTGATAATGAAGCTTATGAGAAAGTAAAGGATTACTCAAAAGAAAGACATAGAGTAATTACATATTATGAAATAGGCGAGTTATTAAATGAAGCAGGTAAAAAGTATGGAGCAAATATTATTAAGCAATATTCTGAAAAATTAGTGATGGAAGTGGGTACAAAATATAATGAAAGAACACTCAGAAGAATGAGACAATTGTATTTGCTCTTTAAAAAACAAAAATGGTCGCCAGCGGCGACCAAATTGAGTTGGAATCATTACACAGAAGTATTATCCATTAAAGATGAAGATAAATTGATGTATTATATTAATGTCTGTATAAATAGAAACTTATCTAAAATGAAACTGAGAGAAATAATCAAAAACAAAGAATACGAAAGATTACCAGATGAAACAAAAAATAAAATAATTAAAGAAGAGAAACTTGAAGTAAAAGATTTAGTACCAGATCCAATATTAATAAAAAATAAAAATAATATAGAAATAATAACAGAAAAGGTATTACATAACTTAATATTAGAAGATATTGAAACTTTTATGAAAGAACTAGGTAGTGATTATAGTTTTATAGGAAGTGAATATAAGACCAAAATAGGAGATACATATCATAAGATAGACTTATTACTTTTTAATATTAAATATAATGCCTATGTAGTAGTAGAACTTAAGGTAAACGAATTTAAAGTAGAATATATTTCACAAGTACAAAAGTATATGAATTATATAGATAAGAATATTAAAGAAATAACTAATAACAATACAATAGGTATTTTGATATGTAAGAAAGAAAATAAATTTGTAATAGAGTATTGTTCTGATGAAAGAATTGTTGTTAGAGAATATGTGTTAGTATAATTATAAATATCATTTTTCCCACTTGGGAAAAATGATCAAAATTAATTAAAAAGGAGATGATAAAAATATGAATGAATTAAAAGAATATACAGAAAGATTATTTGAAGATATAAAGCGTATAGATGAAAATGGAACTGAGTTTTGGTATGCTCGCGAATTACAAGATGTTTTAGAATATCGTCAATGGAGAAGCATAAATAATTTGATTAAAAGAGCTATGATTTCTTGTCAAGAAAGTAAAAATAATAAAAAAAGACTAAAATAAATTTTAGTCGCCAATTACTTTGTGATTGGTAATTTTTATTTTATAATTATATTATGAGTATTATAAATATATTTAAAACTGAAAAAGAATTATATAATTATTATCCAAAAAATAAATATTGGCATTTAAAAGATATATTTTCTAAATATTGGGATGATTTTGTCTTATATTTTAATCATAAAAATTACACTATTAGAGATGTCGTTTATAGAGATGTTAAAAGAATGATTAATTGTCAATCATTAAATTTAGGTTTTTCATTATATAAATGCCCTACTTGCGGTAATGAAAAGATAGTTCCACATACATGCAAAAGTAAATTTTGTAATTCATGCGGAATTAAATATTCAAAGCAAAGAGCTACAGCAATTGAATCAAAACTCATATCCGGAGTCCATAGACATCTAGTGTTTACTATTTCCGATATTCTTTGGCCATTATTTTTAGAAGATAGAAAAAGATTAAATTTTATGTTTCAAGCAGTAAGCAAAACATTGCTTTCTTGGTACAGTGAAAATAACAAATCTTTAAAATTTAAACCAGGATTTGTTTTAACTTTACATACTTTTGGTAGAGACGATAAATGGAATGTACATATTCATTGTTTACTTTCAGAATTTGCATTGGGTTATAATACAGTCAAAAAAATAGATTTTATTCCTTTTAAAATGTTAAGAAAAAGATTTCAAAAAATTTTACTAGATTTACTTGAAGATGACATTGGTAAAGATAAATTGAGAAGTGTTAAAAACAAAGTATATGCAACTGCTAATAATGAGTTTTACGTTAGAGCTAAGAAAAGTGAATTTCCAAATTCCAAAAAAGCTATTTCTTATGTTTTTACGATATTGTGGTAGACCTTGCTTTGCTCAATATCGTATAATAGATATTGATAACGATTTTATATCTTTTTGGTATCAAAGACATGAAGATGATAATTTTGTTGTTGAAAGAATTCATATTTTTGAATTCATTGCTAGACTTATTAGACACATACCAGAACCACAATTTAAGACTATTAGATATTATAGATTCTATGCTTCTAAAAAACACAAAATTTATGATAAATGTAAAAAATTAATAGATAAAGCAAAATTGCCTTTGATTAAATTGCTTAACAATTGGCAATTATTACTTATGAGAACCTTTAACATCAATCCTCTAAAATGTGATAAGTGTGGCAACATTCTTAAATATGAACGATCCTATAATTATTGAAAGAAGGTTATTTTATGAAAAATAAAAAGGAAATTGAATTTATTTGTCCACTTTGCAAAACAAAAGAAAAAATTCCAACTGAAATTGTGGAAATGCTTGATAAAGCAGATCAAATTAATGTCAATACAGATGTGCCTCCAAGATTTGATTGTGAAAAATGCCCAGGTAAGATGGTTCCTATCTATTATATCGGTGTTAAAGGTAAAATATATAAATATGAAGAAAACTAGAATTTAATTTGTTTTTTTGTTCATATTAAAAATGAGCATTTTTTTCATGCCCATTTTTAATATGTTTTACTTTTTTTAAAATATGAACTTTCCTATAAGAGAACAAAATACAAACCTCCACATATAATTATGTAGGAGGTTTTTTATGTTTGGAGATAGTTTTTTCAAAAGAGTTGAAAAAAAGACAAATATAAATAAAGAAACTATATTATCTTTAGCTGATAAATTACAAAGAAGTAATATGAAAGATGAAAATACTTTAAGAGAGGTTATAAAAGACATAAGTAATATGACTGGAAAAGAAGTTTCAAAAGAAAAAGAACAAAGAATAATTGATGCCATAAAAAAAGACAATATCCCGAAGGATATTGGCAATATGTTTTAAAGAGAACACTTCTCTTTTTTATTTTACTTCTAGTTTATCTCTATCAAAAACTATAGCAGTTGCAAAAGTTAAAACTAATATTAAAGCCCCAAGTACATAAGCTATTGATATACCAGTATCAGGATTACTAGTAGTTTTACTCTCAGCAGTAGCACCATAAGCTTCACTTAAATTATTACTACCAACAACACTTGCTTTATAAAAATATTTTTTACCCTTAACAACATCTTTATCATATAAGTAATTAGAACCATCACAAGCAACAGTACCTATAAGCTTATATTCACCGTCTTCACTTTCAGATCTATAAATATTACAGTCTTTATCATTATATATATTTTCAATCTCAAGAAGTTTAGCAGCTACGGAAATATAATCAGCTGATGTTGTACCAAACAAAACAGTTGGAGGAACAATAACATAACTAGGATTTTGAGTAGTACCAAAATCCTTAATTAAATTCTGAATTTTTTCTTTATCAAAAGAAATTTTTAAATATGAAATATAATCACCAGAACAACTTGTATTTTCCTCATTATTCTTAAAATCATTCTTTTTAAGAATAACGCCATATTTATCATAATTACTAAATTTTTCGTCATACATCCAAGTAACTATATTATAAATCTCGTCATCGGTACATCCAGCAGCATAATAAACACCAACCATAATCAATGATAACGAAAAAGAATCATATAATGCATCCCCAAAATCATCACATGTATTAATATTATCATTTTCAAACTCCAAATAATCATTTTCATAAGGATAATAATAAATAATATCTTCACTATCCTCATCGCCGCTATAAGTAGCAACAAATTGCTTATTTTCAGAATCATTTTTTAAAATATTAGTTGTTGAAGATAAATATTCATTACCTTTTTTCGCAACAGCATCAAGGTCAACTAATTCATCAGCTGCTAAAACATTAGTAATCATAAATTGACAAGCTAATATTCCTGCCATTAAAAAATAAATAACTTTCTTCATATAAACACCTCTCTACCATACCAAATATATCATAATATCTATTAAAAGTAAAATTATAAATATAAAAGCAGTAAAAAAGAGTAAATTTTCTTCGCAATAAATTTTTGGTACAATTACT
>CAVAJX010000017.1:0-3393 GCA_963589235.1 bacterium
TCCAGTAGTTGAAGAGAAGACTGAGGTTAAAGAAGAGACTAAGGTTGAAGAAAAGACTGAAGCTCCAGTAGTTGAAGAGAAGTCTGAAGTTAAGGAAGAGACTAAGGTTGAAGTTGCTACTGATAAGAGTGATGATGCAATGGTTGCTTATTTAAAGGACAATGGTGTTAATATTGATAATTCATTAGAACTTCTTGGTGATATGGAAATGTATAATATGACCATGGGTGATTTTATTGCTGATGTGGAGTCTAAATGGGATAGAATTAATAAATTTAAAAATGATGGTGATATGCCAAATTATGCAATTGAAGTTCATTCTTTGAAGAGTGATTGTAAGTACTTAGGTTTTATGGATTTAGCTGATATTAGTTATCAACATGAATTAAAAAGTAAAGAAAATGATGTTAATTTTGTTAATGAACATTTTGATGAATTAGTTACTCAATATAATAAAGTACTTGAATTTGTTAAAACTTATATAGCTAGATATGAACTTTGATAAAAATAAACGAATAGGTTAAATACTTATTCGTTTTAATATGTAAAAATAAAAGAGCAATTAATTTTGCTCTTTATGCATACTTATTTGTTACTAAATCAAATGGTATTATATTTCTGTTTCCATTTATATCTGTAGTATAGATGTATAATGTTTTTTCTTTTTCTAAAACTACTATTTCTTTTATATTTGTATATTCATCATTTGTTATTTTTTTTCCTGAATAATCGTACACATTTATTACATAATTTTTTAGTGTTACTAAATTATTTTCTGTTACTTCTATATAATCATATTCTGTATTTAATATTAAGCCTCCTGATTTATTTATAATTCCATATTTGTTATCTTTAACTACTAAACCATAGTTTTTATTTTTTGTTATTTTTGGATAAGTATCAAATGTATAATATGTTGCTTTTATTTCTGGATTATATAATAAATATTTGTTGTTGTCATATATTGATATAAATGAATCATATTCTATAATGAATTGATCAGTTTCGTTCTTTTTGATTTTACAATTATTTATACATGTGTATGAATCAATCATTTCCTTTTTTTTATATAAATTTATTTTATTTGATTCAATTGTATATGTATATGTTTTATTTCCTTCAATTTCTTTATATATGTTGTCTTTATTATTAGGTGAATGTTTATAATTTACCCAGACAACTGTTAGTAATATTGCTATTAATGCAGATACTCCCATTGAAGATATTATGATTTTATCTATTAATTCTAGTTTTGTTTCGCTTTTTCCCATAAATTGTCACACAACCTCACTCTTATATCTTATTTTTTTATAGTATATCATAATTTATTGAATATGTCTTTTATTTTTCATAATTTTTTGGTATATTTTATTGTTTATTGAATACAATAACAATAAATTAGCACTTTCTGTTGACAAGTGCTAAAAATAGTGCTATAAATATAGTTGAAGGGAAGATGATAAGTATGGATTTAATGCCAAGAAAATTTTATTTAGATGATTTTTTTGATGATTTCTTAACTACAAAAAAGGAACAAACAATGAAATGTGATATTTATGAAAAAGATGGAAATTACCATATTGAAATGGATTTTCCTGGATTTTCAAAAGAAGATATTTCTATTGAAGCAAAAGATGGTTATTTAACTATTTCTGCAGAAAAAAATAATGATGTTAATGAAGAGGATGAAAAGAAAAATTATATTCGCCGTGAGAGAACTTATGGTAAATATGAAAGATCATTCTATTTAGGGGATTTAGATCAAGATAAAATTGATGCTGAATTTAATAATGGATGTTTAAAAATTACTGTTCCTAAAAAAGAAGAAATTGAAAATAAAAAAGTTATTGAAATTAAATAATTGTTAGGCACTTTTTATGAAGTGTCTTTCTTTTCCTTGACTATTATTTTGTTATTGATATAATATGTTTAAGAGGTGAGGGTAATGGTAAAAAAAAGAAGTATGGTTTTTCCTACAATTATTACAGCAACAATAATTATAATTATAATTTATTTGTTTGCCAATGTTAAACAACCTTATGTTGAATGTAGTAAAAAGACAGTTGATGACTTTGGTATTACTATTAAAGAAGAATTAAAAACTGAATTAGATAGTAATAAGATTAGTAAAATGACATTATCTAAAAAGATAATATTACCTGATAAATATTTAAGTGATGACAAGTACTTAGAAGCTTTTAAGTTTGCCATAAAGAAGTCATATGAGTATTTAGATGATACTGATGTTAAGGTTACTTCTGGTGATAACTATATTTTAGTTACAATAAATACTAGTAGTAAAGAAACATTAATTCTTAACAATATTGAATTTTATGAGAATGATGGTTTGCAGATTAAAATTAATCCAAATACTAAGAGTAGTGATGTTGTTACTTTGAGTATAAAGGATAAATATACTGAAGGTGAATTAATGACTCATATGAAAAATAATGGTTATACGTGTAAATAGGACTTTTTTAAGTTTTGTTTTTTATTTATAAGAAATTTGCTTTTTACTTTTCAAATTTTTATAATTGCACCATTGACAAACAAATGTTTGTATTATAATATAGTAAGACAAGAGATGGAGGTGTATCATATGTATAAAGCTTATAAGTTTAGACTGTATCCTAATACTTCTCAAAAAATACTTATTAATAAAACCTTCGGCTGTGCTAGATTTATTTATAACTATTTTTTAGATAAGTGTATGAAACAAGGGTATATAAAAGCATTTGATATGTGTAGTGAAATAAAAGGTTTATATATTGAATATCCCTTCTTAAAGGAAGTAGACTCTTGTAGTTTGAGATGTGTTGTTTTCAATTTAGAAGATAGTTTTAAAAACTATTTTTCTAAAAGAGCAAATTATCCAAGATTTAAAAGTAAGTTTAGTAAACAAAGTTATAGAACAACTTGTATTAAAAGTACTTATAAGGAAAAAGAATATAGTAATATCATATTAGATTTAAAAAATAAAAAGATAAAATTACCAAAACTTGGATTTGTAGATGTTAGAGGTTATAGAAAATTAGAAAAAATTAATGGTAGAATAATAAATGCAACTGTAGAAAAAGAGACAACAAATAAATATTATGTAAGCATTATATTTGATGAAGTAGAACCTGTGTTAAGTAAGATAACACCAAGTAACATTGTCGGAATTGATTTAGGAATAAAGGATTTAGTTGTAACAAGTGATGGAGAAAAGTATAGTAATCCAAAAGAGGTTTTAAAAAGAGAAAAGAGATTAAAAAGATTACAAAGAAAACTTGCAAGACAAGAAAGAGGGAGTAATAATTATCATAAAACAAAAATAAAAATAGCTAGGATTTATGGTAAAATAAAAAATAGTAGAAAACATAATATAATAAATATTGTAAATAAGATAGT
>CAVAJX010000018.1:0-2640 GCA_963589235.1 bacterium
TTTTATAAATTTTACCTATTTTTAATAAAACAAATTTATTTACTCTTTTTTACTGGCAATTCTTCTTTATAAGCATTGATTAATCCATCTACATAGGCACAGCCCATGAAACATACTACGGAATCTTTTTCTTTTAATAGTTTGTCAATTGTACTTTCGCTTATTATTTCACCAGAATCAAGTCCTGCTAAAATAATTGATGAAGATATTCCAGGATAATCTTCTGGTTTTTCTCTATTACAGTCAATTTCAGTTAGATAAGTTTTATCAGCAATTTTAAATGCTTCAATAAACTCATTTTTAAAGTCTCTTGTTCTTGAGTATGTATTTGGTACAAAAACAACGACTAATCTTTTGTTTGGATACTTTTGTTTAACAGCTTCTAAAGTAACTTTTATTTCAGTAGGATGATGAGCATAGTCATCTATTATGATGCTTTCACCTACTCTTTGCTCGGCAAAACGTCTTTTGGCGTTTTTAAATGTCTTTAGAAGTTTTTCTATGGTATCTTTTTCTAAACCTATTTCTTTTGTCATGATGATAGCTGCGGTTGCATCCATTACCATATGTTTACCATATAATGGAATACTGAAATGACCATATAATTCATTATTTATATATAAGTCAAATGATGAACCGGTTTCCTCTAAGGAAATATTTTTTATAACAATATCATTATCTTCATTAAATCCGTAGAATAAAACTTTAGTTTTATAATTGATCTTTCTAACTTCTTCATTATCTCCGTTAGCAACTATTAATTTTTTAGTTTGATTAGCAAATGTTTCGAATGTATTTCTGATATCATCTATATCTTTATAACACTCTAAGTGTTCAGCTTCGATATTTGTAATTATTGAATATGTTGGATGATATGCTGTAAAATGACGGTTAAATTCATCACTTTCGACAACATAATATTTATTTTCTCTAGTTGCATGGCCATCGCCTGCTCCGATAAAATAGTTACAACCTACTGTATTTTCTAATAAATGTCTTATAATAGATGAAGTTGTTGTTTTACCATGAGTACCTGATACTCCTACAGTTGAAAATTCATCTATTACATCGCCCATTATTTCATTATATTTTTTAATAGTTAGACCTAGGCTTTTTACTCTTTGCATCTCTGGATGATCTTCTTTAAAAGCTACACTATAAGTTACAATAGTATCAGGACTTATTTCGTGATTACCATCATAATATATAGGAATATTTCTGGTCTCTAAACCATCTTGAGTAAATTTATGACCTTTTGCGTCATCATAGCCAGATACATCATTTCCCAAATCACTTAAAATTTGAGCTAGAGTTGACATTCCAGTTCCTTTTATACCAATGCAATAATATTTCATTTTCATACACTCCTTGTTACTTTTAGTATACAATATTTGTTTTTGGAAGTAAAGTTATCTATATATACTATATGTTATATTAGATATTTTTAGAAAGAAAAAGATTGAACTTTATTCAATCATTTTAGTTTTCTTTATTTTCTTGGCTGTTAGCTCTTGCTGCTTTTCTTTTATCACGACATTCTTTACATCTTTTTGGTTCATTATCTAAACCTTTTTCTTTGTAGAATGCTTGTTCTCCAGCAGTAAAAACAAATTCATTTCCACAGTCTTGACAAACTAATGTCTTGTCTTCGAACTCCATCGTTTACCTCCTTATTAAGAATTGGACTTATGAAAAGGATATAGTTTCCAGTCTCAATAAAGAGGAAAAATAATAGCCAATTTTATATCAAAAATCCAGTGATATCTCACATTTAATAATATAACATTTTTGGTAAATTTATGCAATGTGTAGATAACAATTTTACATTTTGTATTGACTTTTTACTTTTTGATAAGCTTTTCTACTGTCTTCTACTGTTGCTATTTTAGTATCAGCCATGTGTTCTATTTCATATATTGCTAAAGCATAATAGTTGGCATAATTATCGGAAACCCCAGTTTTTAAGTCTTCATTTAAACGTCTCATAGCAAGAGATGGTATTTTGACAGTGACATTAGTTCCAAAACTATTTGTTAAAACAGAGTTTAGTATTGAACGCATTGTTCTTCTATATAATATGTCTTCTTCAGTTTCTTTGTCTACTAAACTTAGTTCTAAGTCAATTAAAGCAATATGATCTGAAAATAGTATATTGTCACCAGCAATGTCTTCTGTTTTTATATGATGTTGTGATAAAGTACGCACTTCTTTTTTTATTCTATTTAAGGCACTCTTTAATACTTCGATTCTTGTGTCTTGCGGTATTTTGTCTAGGCTTACTCCTGGCATTATTGTTGATGTATATCCATATAATTCATTTTCACTTCTAAAAATATTTCTTGGTGTTGCAATTGATGGGATATCAGTTATTTCTGATAATGCTTTTAATGTATTTAATACTTCTCGATTTTCTTTTGCGGCTAGTGAATAATATTCTTTATTTAATATTTTTAGATATTCATCTTCGTTATAACGATATATTGTGCTACAACTTCCTTTCGCAACGATATCTTTTTCTTGTAAATTTAAATCGACTACGGAATTAATAATAGTTTGCATAGTATCCTCCCTTTTTTATGGCGCCTATTATACCATGTATACTTTAAGGTGTAAATTAATGAGAGAAAAAATCATTAATTT
>CAVAJX010000019.1:0-10499 GCA_963589235.1 bacterium
AAACTTAATTCCGTTATTTTATTAAAACGGACTTTCAAATAAAAATTTGCAAATTTTGTTTAGTAACAATAATTATAGTTTATTTAATTTTTTCTATATGATATTATTTTAATAGGGTGATTTACTATGGAAAAGAAGTATAAATACGCAATTATTTTTTCTATTGTGTTTTTAATATTAATAGGAATTTTATTTTTTGTCTACTTTAAGTTTTTTTATAAGGTTTCATTTTATAGATATAGTGATGATGAATTTAAGTTTAATTATGATGTTAATTTTAGAGTTAGTAAAGAAAAAGGTATTTATAAGATAGTTGATAAGGATAATAGGGCTACTATTACTATTGAAGTATTAGAAAATGATAAAGAGGCTATGTCAATAGATAAAGATCGGGCTAGTAGTTTAGCACAAGAGAGAATTGTTGATAGTAGTTATAATAAAATTTCATTTTCATGTTTAGATCATATTTGTCAAAGTGTTTATCAGAATGATAAGAAAGAAATTACTATTGATGTTGAATATATTGATAAATTTATTTATATATATAAAATGTCTATTAATATTGAAGATAGTGAAAAATATATGGAAAAATTTGATTTAGTTGTTAATTCTTTTATAAAAGTTGATGAATAAAAGTTTTACTTTTGAATTTCAATATGATATACTTGTTTTAAGATAAGGGAGATGAAAAAATGATTTGTCCAAAATGTAATAATGTTATAGAACAAGGTAGTTCTTTTTGTACTAATTGTGGTTTTAATTTAGTTAATGATTCTACTAATTTACAGGAACAACCTGTTCTTGTAAATTCTAATCAAAATCAAGATAATATTGAAACTTTGACTGATACTTCTTTAGTTAATGATTCTAGTAATCAAAATATTGGTCAAATAAATGATGTCGGATTTAATCAGAATAATCAATCTATTCCTGTTAATGAAATGAATGCAAATAATCAATCTGTTCAAGTTAATGGAATTAATCAAAATATGCAACCCAGTATGCCAATGAATAATATGAGTAATGTTAGTTCCACAAATAATAATATGGGAAATATGAATAATATGGCCAATATGGGTAATATGAATTTTGCACCGGCAGGAAATGGATATGCTGCTGCTAAAACAAATAGTAATACTAGTATTATAATCATAGTTGTTGTTATTGCTTTGGTTGCGATAGGTATTTGTTATTTTATGTCAACTAAAAATGCATCATCTGACAAAAAAACATCTAATAATAGTACTGAAAGTACTGTTGCTGTTAATAATAATGAAGTAACTGTTAATGGATTAACTGGAAATGTACCTAAAAATTGGAGCTTTGTTTCTGGTGAAGAAGCAGGAGATTCGTCATATGATGGTGCATTTGTTAATGATGAAATGAATTCATTTACATTTATTGTTGCTGAAAAAACGGCTTCTTTTGCTGCTGTTAAACAAAATATTAATGCTTTTAAAGCTAACTTAGAGGCAAGTGGATTAACTGATTTAAATTATAATATTGATAAGAAAAATGGTGTTGAGTATATTCTTTTTGAGGGACTCTATTCAGGAAAAAATTATCATGTTTTTGTAAAATCTAACACTGTTGGTATTCTTTGCAGTGAAGGTTTTCATAGTTCAGCAAGTGACTTGAATACAATTGTTGATTTTGATATTTCTTTAAAAAGTAGTACTGGTACAAGATCTATGTCTGGAATCAAATCACCTAATTTTTCGTCTATAATTCTTGGAAAATAAATAAATTCGATGTTTTGAATGAACATCGTTTTTTTGACTTTATTGTTTATTTATGTTATGATACAGAAACTAATTTGTGGGAGTACTTTAATAATTGTAATATAGAAATGAGAAATGATAATATGAGAAAAAATGATAATATTAATAGTTTTGAGAGACTTAATATGTATAAGAAACTTTCTGAAAGCATAGACAAATATTTATTATATTTACCTGAAATAGGATTCGATTCTAGTGATGTTGTTAGTGAAGCTGATGTATTTAGAATTGCTACTGATTTTTCTAAAGTTGCTATTGCTGCTTTTGCTGATACAATTGAACTTAAGGGTGGAGATATTAAAGATATGTCTCTAGGTTTATGTTTTTATCCTTATGTTAATAAGGAAGATACTTTATTAAATGGGTTTTTGACAGATAATCCAAGAGCTTTAAAAAATTATTTGGGTATTATGATTACTGATATTTCAGGTCATTATAATTCTGGTGAAAAATTTTTAGTTGATGATTCTGATGAGTTAGAAATAATTGATGGAACAATATATCCAGTTAATTATACTGATTTTGTTCTTGGCTTTGATATTTCTGGATTTGAATTAACTGGTGCTGATGATTTTAATGAGATATGTAAGACTGCTTTTTCTGATAAAGTTCCATTTGGTAAAGTTTCTTACGGTATCGAGAAAGAAAAAGTTATGATTAAGAGTGATAGATAATATCATTCTTATTTTTTTACATGATTTTACGATATAAATGCATTTTTTTTGTTGGAAATATCTATTTATGCTATAATTTATGTATAGGTGATTAAGCATGAAAATAAATATAAATAATGTAGATGTTAATTACATACAATATGGTGAAGGAAAAGATGTTCTTTTACTACATGGATGGGGACAAAACATTCAAATGATGAGGCCAATAGGTGATAATTTATGTAGTAATCATAGAATTACAATTATCGATTTTCCAGGTTTTGGTGAAAGTGATGAACCTAGTACTCCTTGGACAATTGATGACTATAGTTTATTAATTGAAAACTTAGTTAAAAAACTTAATATTAGAAAACCTATTGTTATGGGACATTCATTTGGAGGACGTGTTGCGATACGTTTTTCTGCTAATAATCCAATTGAAAAGTTAGTATTATTTGGTAGTCCTTGTATAAGAGAAAATAAAAAATTACCTTTATCAACAAGAATTCTAAAGAAAATAAAAACTTTACCTGGAATGGATAAATTAGGTGAAGAGATGAAAAAATATATTGGTTCTAGAGATTATAAAGCAGCTAGCCCAATTATGAGACAAACATTAGTTAATGTTATAAATGAAGATTTATCATCTTATGCTAGAAAAATAGAAGAGCCAACGTTACTTATTTGGGGTGAGGCAGATACTGAAGCTCCTGTTGGTGACGCTAGAGAATTAGAAAAAATAATGATTGATGCGGCATTAATAATTTTACCTGGTACGCATTATGCTTACTTAGAAAATTTAGGTCAAGTCATTAATATATTGAATAGCTTTTTAAAGGAGAATTAGTATGATTATAAAAGTTTTGCTAATTTTGGCAATTATCTTTCTACTGTTTTATAAGACAAAAAGATCATTACATATGTTACAACAGAATCTTTATAATGAAAATAATCGTTACATAAAATGGTTGATTAAAAATAAAGTTCAATTTGTGGATTTAGACTTGATAATTGTTGCGATTTTATTAATTGAAGCATTTGTTATGTTTGATGTTAAAAACTTTTCACTTATTATGTTAATGGCAATAATTATTTTAATGGTTGTATTAGGATATAAATGGAAAATAAGAATTGATACTGATCAAAATAAAAAGCCTTTGGTTGTGACAAAGAGAATTAAAAGACTTTTAGTTACAATATCTATTTTATATTTAATACCTTTAGTATTTGCTTATTATAATATTGATAGTGAAGAATTATTTTGGAAGGGGATTTTAATTGAAGGTATTATGATTTATTTAAATACCTTTGTAGTATTTGTTGCAAATATTATTAATCATCCAGTTGAAAAAATGGTTTATTATCATTATAAAAGAAAAGCAATTAATAAATTGAGAAGTATGAATAATTTAAAGGTTATTGGTATTACTGGTAGTTATGGTAAGACAAGTTCAAAGAATATTTTAAGTGATATTTTAAATGTTAAATATAATGCTTTGGCGACGCCTAAAAACTTAAATACTTATTATGGTTTAATGATGACTATTAATAATAATTTAGATAAATTTACAGATATTTTTATAGCTGAAATGGGTGCTTATGTTAGAGGGGAAATAAAAGGATTATGTAATTTTGTTAAACCTAAGTATGGTATTCTTACAACAATAGGTACAGCTCATTTAGAATCATTTGGTAGTGAGGAAAATATAATTTCGGCTAAGTTTGAATTGATAGAATCTTTACCTAAAGATGGTATTGCTATTTTAAATGGTGATGATCCAAAACAAGTTAATTATAAATTAAAGAATAATGTAAGAGTTATTTGGACTGGTATTAAGAATACTGATTCGGATGTTAGAGCGGTTAATATTAAGTGTTCTAATAAAGGAACTAACTTTGATGTTTTATTTAAAGATGATGAAAAGAAATATCATTTTGAAACTAAGTTGTTAGGTGAACATAATGTATATAATATTTTAGCTAGTATTGCTTTAGGACGTGAATTTGGTATTTCAATGGATGAACTTATTAGTGCTGTTAAATTAGTTAGGCCTGTTGAACATCGTTTGGAACTTAAGAAACTTGGTAATTTCTATCAAATCGATGATGCTTATAATTCTAATCCGGTTGGTGCTAAAAATGCCTGTTCTGTACTTAGTATGATGGATGGTATTAAAATTATTGTGACACCTGGTATGGTTGAACTTGGTGAAAAAGAGGCTTTCTATAATAAAGAGTTTGGTGAAGAAATTGCTGAAATAGCAAAGGTTGATTATGCAATTCTTATTGGTGAAAATAAAACTAAGCCTATATATGAGGGATTAATAACTAAAGGATTTGACAAAGATAAGATTATAGTATTTAATGATGTAAGAGAAGCGTATGCTTTTATTAATGGTTTATATAATGGCAAAGATGATATATTTGCATTGTTTGAAAATGATTTGCCAGATACATATAATGAGTAGGAGGAGTTAGAAAATGAGAATAAAAGTTGGTGTTATTTTTGGTGGAGAAACTGTAGAACACGAGGTAAGTATTATTACAGCTATTCAAGCCATGAATAAAATGGATCAAGATAAATATGAAATTATACCAATATATATTACAAAGAATAGAGAATGGTATACTGGTGATATGTTAAAAGATATAGATGTATATCAAGATTTATCTTTAATTAAAAAGTATGCTAAGAATGTAGTTTTGTATTATAAGAATGGAAGTTATGTATTACAAAAGAAGAAATTTCCTAAAACTGTTGTTAAGGAAATTGATATTGCTTTCCCAATAGTTCATGGTACTAATGTGGAAGATGGTGTATTACAAGGATATTTACAAACTATTGGTGTTCCTTATGTAGGACCTAATGTTTATGCTGGTGTTGTAGGACAAGATAAAGCATTTATGAAAGATGTTTGGGCTAGTGCAGATTTACCAATGACTAAGTATACTTGGTTCTATGATATTGATTATAAACGTGATAGAGATGCAGTTATTAAAAAGATAGAAAAACTTAAATATCCAGTTATTGTAAAACCTGCTACTACTGGTTCATCAGTTGGTATTAGTGTTTGTGAAAATCAAGAAAAGTTAATTGATGGTATAGATGAAGCTATTCAATATGATTCTAAAATTGTTGTTGAAGAAGTTGTTCAACATTTAAAAGAAGTCAATATTGCTGTTATGGGTAATTATGAACATCAAAAAGTTAGTGAAATTGAAGAAGTATTATCTGGTAATAAATTCTTAACTTATGCTGATAAATATATTGGTGGTGGTAAGAATGGTAAATTAAAAGGTGGAAAAACTCCGGTTAAATCTTCTAAAGGTATGGCTTCTACAAATAGAAAATTACCAGCTGATTTAACTGATAAGATGCGTAAAGAAATAGAAGAAGTTGCTGTTAAAGCATTTAAGGCTTTAGGTTCAGCAGGAAATTCACGTATTGATTTCTTAATAGATGAAAATGCTAATAAAGTTTATATTAATGAAATAAATTCTATTCCTGGTAGTTTAGCTTTCTATTTATGGGACGCTAAAGGTATTAACTTTACTGATTTATTAGATGAAATGATTAATATTGGTATTAAGGATTATAAGAAGAGAATAAGTAAGACTCATTCTTTTGATACTAATATTTTACAAGGTTTTGCAGCATCAGGTGGAGTTAAAGGTATGAAGGGAGCAAAAGGGAAGTTAAGATAACTTCTCTTTTTATATGTTATATGAAGATAGCTGTTTTAATTAGAAAAGAAAATTCAGATTTAGCGAATGAGTATTATATTAAAGGGATAGAAAGATTTTCAGGAGAAGTTATTTTAATTAAAGATAGTTATGATATTAAAGCGCTGGAATCTTTATTAAAAGATGTTAATGGTATTTTATTTACTGGTGGTGATGAAGTAGGTCCATTAGACTTTTATTTAATAGAGTATGCAATTAATAATAATTTAAAATTACTTGGAATATGTCAAGGTATGCAGTCAATGGCTTTATATGGTAGTGATGATGAATTAATTCCTATTAATAATTCTAGTCATAGTAGTGATGAAAAATATGTTCATAGTGTTTATTTGAAACCTGGTAAATTAATGAAGTTACTTGGTAAAGATAAACTACTTGTTAATTCTCATCATCTTCAGACTGTTAAAAATAGTTATAAATTTATTGTTTCTGGATATTCTAATGATGGACTAATTGAGGTAGTAGAAGGTTGTAAAGACATTTTTCAGGTAGGTGTTCAATGGCATCCGGAGAGGATGCTTGATTATGATGTTGATAGTAGAAAAATATTGGAAGAGTTTGTTTCCCCATAAAAAAACAGTAAATTTATTATTTACTGTTGTAGATACTATTTGCATACGTAAAGTCTAGTAATGGCTCTAGATTATCAAGATATCTAGCACGTTCATTTTCATAATTTATGTAGTAGGCATGTTCCCATAGATCAATTGCTAGAATAGGAAAGTAGCCAGATAATAAGGGACTTTCTTGATTCTTGGTATTTACTATATCAAGAGTATTGTTATTGCCAATTACTAAGAATGTGTAACCGGAGCCTTTAACTTTAAGGGCACTTTCTTTTAGTAGATTTAATAAGTTTTCATATGAAGTGTATTGTCTTTCAATTTGTTTTTGTAAATTACCAGTTGGTTTTTGTTGATTTTTAGGTTTTATACTTTTCCAATATAAGTCATGGTTAATGACGCCACCTAGGTTAAATAAAATATCTTCTTGATCATTTTTATTGAATTCGTTTACATGAAATATCAATTCTTCAATAGGATATTTATAGTTATAATTATTTTTTTGTAAAAGCTTATTTAAGTTGTTTAGATAAGTTTTTTGATGTTTGTTATAATGAAGGTCTAAAGTATGGGTGTCTATATAAGGTTCAAAGTCTTGATAATTATAGGGTAGTTCTTGTAACTGATACATATATTTCTCCTTTCTTTTAAGTATATGTTTTTAGACAAAAAAAACGACTTGTTTAGTCGTTTGATTTTATAATATGGTGGGCTGTTAGGGATTCGAACCCTAGACCCACTGATTAAGAGTCAGTTGCTCTACCAACTGAGCTAACAGCCCATACTACTAATTAACTGTCAATGTGCCATTTCTTGATTGCATATTTATTTTATACTAAAATTTGACAGTTGACAAGACTTTTTTTGGAAAATTAGTAAATATTTGTCGGTTTGCTAACTACTGTTGATAGACTAATTTAAATATTTATGTTATATTTTTGTTATTGTTAGGTGATGTTATGAAAAAAATCGAAAGATATAATCCGAATATAGAAGAGGGACTTACATCTTATCAAGTAAATAAAAGAGTAGAAGATAATTTAGTTAATATTGATACAGAAGTTTCAACTAAATCTGTATCTGAAATAGTTAGACAGAATGTTATGACTCTTTTTAATATTATTAATATTATTTTGGCTATTGCAGTTATATGTGTTGGTTCATTTAAGAATTTAACATTTATAATTATTATTACTATTAATACTTTAATTAGTATTATTCAAGAATTAAGAAGTAAGAAAACCTTGGATAATTTAAAAGTAATTGCGGCTTCTAAAATACACGTTATTAGAAATTCTAGTGATATGTTTATTAATATTAATGAAGTTGTTTTAGATGATATTATTAAATTAGAAATTGGTAATCAAGTAGTAGTTGATTCTATTATAAAAGATGGCGAAGTTGAAGTTGATGAGTCTTTTATTACAGGTGAGGCAGATACTGTTTTTAAAAAATCTGGTGATATGTTATTGTCTGGTAGTTTTATAGTTTCTGGTAAAGCTATATGTCAAGTTGAACATATTGGCTATGATAATTATACAGCTAAGATTTCTAGTGATACTAAATATATTAAGCCAGTATCTTCTGAAATAATGCGAAGCTTAAATAAGATTATTTCTGCTATTTCTTTCTTAATCGTACCTGTTGGTATTTTACTTTTTAGTAGACAAATGTATATAGAGGGTAATAATATTCAACAAGCAGTTGTTTCTACGGTTGCGGCTTTAATTGGAATGATTCCTGAGGGGCTTGTTTTACTTACTAGTACTGTTTTGGCAGTTAGTGTTATTAGACTTTCACAAAGAAAGGTTTTGGTACAAGATTTATATTGTATTGAAACATTAGCTAGAGTTGATACTTTATGCTTAGATAAGACAGGTACAATTACTGAAGGTAAAATGGAAGTTACGGCAGAAGTTTTATTTGAAGAATGTGATTTTACTTCGATTATAGGAAATATTAGCTATAGTTTGGAGGAGAATAATCCAACAGCTATAGCGTTACTTGATAAGTATGGAAAATCTAATACTTTTAAAGTAGTTGAAAAAATACCTTTTTCTTCACAGAAAAAATATTCTGGAATTGTTTTAGAGGATAAAACTTATGTCATTGGAGCGGCTGAATTTATTTTAAAGAAAAATGATAGTTGTTTAGAAACTATTTCTAAGTATACTGATGATTATCGAGTTATACTTCTAGCGGTTGCGGACGATAAGAATTTAAAAAATGTTAAACCTTTAGGTATATTTTTATTACAAGATAAAATTAGAGCTGATGCTTATGATACTTTAAAATATTTTAAAGAACAAAATGTTACTTTGAAAATTATTTCTGGTGATAATCCAAATACGGTTTTAGGTATTGCGAAGAGGGCTGGTTTTCCTGATAATGTTAAGACGATTGACGCAACTACATTAGATACTGATGAGGATATAATTGCGGCAGTTGAAAAGTATGATATTTTTGGTAGAGTTACGCCAGAGCAAAAGAAAAGAATAGTTTTAGCTTTACAGTATTTAGGTCATACAGTTGCGATGACTGGTGATGGAGTAAATGATGTTTTAGCTTTAAAGAAAGCAGATTGTTCTATTGCGATGGCTTCTGGATCTGACGCTACTAAGAATGTTAGTCAATTAGTTTTATTAGATTCTAATTTCGCATCTATGCCATATGTAGTTGCGGAAGGTAGAAGAACTATTAATAATATTGAAAAAAGTTCATCATTATTCTTGGTTAAAACAATATACGCAACATTGTTAGCTATAATTTTTATATTCATTGATATGCCTTATCCTTTTATTCCAATTCAGTTAACTTTAGCTAGTACTGTTACAGTTGGAATTCCATCATTTGTTTTGGCTTTACAAAATAATTATGATTTAGTACAAAAGAACTTCTTGAAAAGGGTATTGAAAAGGGCAGTGCCACCAGCATTTACAATAGTTTTAAATATTTTAGTTGTATTTGTGGCAAGTACATTATTTAATTTTAGTTATATACAAACATCTACTTTGTCAGCTTTTGTTACTGGATATGTTGCTTTTATGTTGTTGTTTAAAACATGTTTACCATTTAATAAGTTGAGAGTAGCGTTATTTAGTACTATGGCAGTATTGTATATCACAGGTTTCTTCTGTTTTAGAAATTTATTTTCTTTTTCAGTATTAGACTTTAAAATGTGTATTGTTATATTGATTTGTATAGGTTTTGCACATTTTATGTATTATTTTTTTGAAAAGATGATTAATTATTTAGAATTAAAAACTAAAAAACGCATAAATTAAAAGTAAGAAAGATAAAAAAAGACTTGACTTTCTTACTTTTTTTATAGTATTCTAGTATTGCAGTTAGGGATTAATTAAAAAAAAATTAAAGTTACTATTGCAAAAGTAGAGTAAATATTGTAAAATTAGGAAGTACTGCTATTAATGGACTTGTAGCTCAGTTGGTTAGAGCACACGCTTGATAAGCGTGGGGTCACAGGTTCAAGTCCTGTCAGGTCCACCATTAATATGCCTCAATAGCTCAGTCGGTTAGAGCACTTGACTGTTAATCAAGGGGTCCTAGGTTCAAGTCCTAGTTGGGGCGCCAGATGGCGAGTTGGTGAAGCGGCTTAACACACTGCCCTTTCACGGCAGCATTCACGGATTCGAATTCCGTACTCGTCACCAGTAAAAAATCAAAATCCAGAAAATCTGGATTTTTTTTGTGAAAAATTAGGGAAAATGTTACATAAATAAAATTAAATAATTAGGGAA
>CAVAJX010000020.1:0-5911 GCA_963589235.1 bacterium
AGAGAGAATTTTTAATTCTCTCCGTTAAGTTTGCAAGTTTGTGATTTTATCCTGATACTTCTCCCTTTGAATTTTCATCAAACTGTACTAATACTTCTCTTGGCTTAGAATTACCAGTAGCTGGACCAATGACTCCACGTTCTTCTAACGTATCTATCATTCTAGCAGCTTTATTATATCCAATTTTAAACTTTCTTTGTAAAAGAGAAGCACTAGCTTTTTGTGTTCTTACAACAAACTCTAATACTTGTTGATACAACTCTTCTTCACTATCAGCATCTCCTGCTACTTCATCAATAACAGTATTATCAACTGCATTATGATCAACAGCTTCAAGATTTAATAATGATTCATCATATTGTGCTTTTTGTTGTTCAACAGTAAAGTCTATTAATTTTTTAATTTCATCATCTGTAATAAATGAACCTTGAATACGTGTTGGTGAATTAACTCCTATTGGTAAGAATAACATATCACCTTTACCTAGTAGTTTTTCTGCACCAGTTTGATCAAGTATTGTTCTAGAATCTATTCCAGATCCAACTGCAAATGATATACGAGATGGAATATTAGCTTTAATTAAACCCGTAATAACTTCTGTAGATGGACGTTGAGTTGCTACTATTAAATGTATACCAGCAGCACGTGCCTTTTGTGTAATACGTAAAATTGAATCTTCAACCTCTTTAGCAGCTACCATCATCAAATCAGATAACTCATCGATAATAACAACTATATATGGCATCTTAGTCTTAGAATAATCATCATGTGCATTTTCTTTATTCCATTTATCAATATAATCATTATAAGACTCAATATTCTTAGTACCAGTTTCACTAAATGTTTCATAACGTCTTTCCATTTCAGCTACCATTTTAGATAAAGCAACCGCAGCCTTTTTAGGATCAGTAACAACTGGACACATCAAATGTGGAATACCATTATAAACAGATAATTCAACAACCTTTGGATCGACCATAACAAGTTTAACTTCATCTGGTCTAGCTCTCATTAAAATAGAACAAATAATACCATTTACACACACACTCTTACCAGAACCAGTAGTACCAGCAATAAGTAAATGTGGCATCTTATTAACTTCACATACTTCAACATCACCCATGATACTCTTACCTAAAGGTACCATAAGTTTCTTATTCATAGACTCTTGCATCTTCTTACTACTCATAATTTCATAGAAACTAACAGGAGTAGCTTCGTCATTAGCGAACTCTATACCAACAGTATTTTTACCAGGTATAGGAGCTTCAATTCTAACATCTTTTTTAGCTAAAGCTAAAGCAATTTCTCTATTAATAGATGTAATCTTATTAACCCTAGTACCAGATGCTATTTCAAGTTCATACTGCGCAACACTAGGACCTATATGTACTTCTACTACTTTACCAATAATTTTAAAATCCCTTAGTACTTGTTCCAAAATAACAATATTTTTCTCTATTGCAGCATTATCCATACCTTTCTTTTTACCCTTAGGTTGATTTAGTAAATTTAAAGGTGGCAACTTATATTTTAAATTAACAGGATTTTCCTTAACTACAGGAGCTGGAGTAGCCTCTACTTTCTCATTCTTATCAGGAACCTTAGTCAATTCATCAATACTAGTAATCTTAATATGATTATCATTTTTAGGCTCATCCTCTACACCATTATTAATAATAACTGGTTTCTTATCCTTAGCCTCTTTCTTATGAATTTTAATTTCCTTACTCTTTTCAATTGAATTATTAATAAGATCTAAAATAGAAAAACCAGTAAACAAACAGAATCCAATTATCATTAATACCCATGATACAATTAACATTCCATTATAAGAAAATAATTTAACAAAGATACCTGATAAAACACCACCAATTAGCCCACCACCAACTGCTAGCCAGTTTTCTAAATGTCCTGTACTCATAATACTATTAAAAGACATAACTAATTGATTAACTGTTTCTTTAAAAATCAAAGCAACATTACCATCATTTTCTAACACAAATTCTTTATGCATCATAATAAGAAAACCTAAAACAAAAACATAAAGACCAACTAACTTAGTCGAAAAGAAATCAGGCTTCTCTCTTTTTAATAATAAATAACATCCTATGATAAAAAGTACTAGTAAAAAAGCCATATATAAAGATCCCACTAAAAATAAGCCAAAAGATGCAAAAATTCTTCCAACTGGACCATATTTACCTATACCTAAAATAGCAATTAAAACAAGTATAATGCCATATAATTCAGCACTATAACTAAATCCTTTTTTAGTAACTTTTTTCTTTTTCTTTTTTGCCATACTGATTCTCCTATCATTACAAACTAATTATACTAAAAAAGTTTAATATTTTAAATAGTAAAACACAAAACTTTACAAACAAACTTAAATAAATTATAGAAATTAATATTAACCGTTAACTCCAATTCAACTACACACTTATTAAATATAATTTCAATACACTAATCACATATCGTCTAATTAGATTTAAATTTTGTGCCAATATTTTATGTTTTTCCTTTCACGATTAAATTATCTAATGCTTAATCGTATTTGGAAACACAAAACTTTACAAACAAACTTAAATAAATTATAGAAATTAATATTAACCGTTAACTCCAATTCAACTACACACTTATTAAATATAATTTCAATACACTAATCACATATCGTCTAATTAGATTTAAATTTTGTGCCAATATTTTATGTTTTTCCTTTCACGATTAAATTATCTAATGCTTAATCGTATTTGGAAACACAAAACTTTACATCAAAAAGAAAAAGAGCCTTAAGCTCTTGATACATATTTTCCATCAGCAGTTGAAACAATAATAACTTCGCCTTCTTCAATGAATAAAGGAACACGAACCATTAATCCAGTTTCACACTCAGCATCTTTTAAAGCATTATTAGTAGTATTACCTTTAACAGCAGCTTCAGTATGAGTAATCTTTAATTCTACCTTATCCGGTAAATCAATTCCTAATACTTCACCTTCATATGTAGTAATATAAACTTCTAAGTTTTCTTTTAAAAACTTAGCTCCATCTCCAACAATACTTTTATCAAGTTCTAATTGTTCATAAGTATCCATATTCATAAAGTAATATGTCTCACCCATGGTATATAGATATTGCATTAAAGTCTTTTCAATTCTAGCAGTAGCAACTTTAACACCAGCATTAAAAGTCTTTTCGAAGATAGCTCCAGTTCTTAAATTCTTTAATTTAGCCTTAACAATTGCTGCACCTTTACCAGGTTTAACATGTTGAGTCTCCATAACAACAAAGATAGCTCCATCTACTTCAATAGTAATACCATTTTTTAAATCGTTAGTACTGATCACAAAAACACCTCCTATCCTTTTCTTTTAGATCCTTTATAATATACTTTTTTATAAACTTTAGTACTATTCTTATTAGCACTAGTCTCCTTAACACAAGAACCAGAAAAAACATTATCTAAAAAGCTAGGTTCACTAGCTTGATTACTTATTAATTTATCAATATTTTCTGGTGTCTTTAGATTTTTATTCATATTCTTCACCAAACGAAACAAATATCAAATTATTTCTTTTCCTTATGTACAGTATGTTTTTTACATCTAGGACAGTATCTATTTAATTCAAGACGGTCTGTTTTCTTTACATTTCTCTCAACTCTATAATTTTCTTCTTTACATTCAGTACAAAAAAGAGTTTTATATTGTCTATTTCCTGCTTTAGCCATGTCTATCCCTCCTTACGTCTATAGGTATTATACCAGACTTTTCCTAAATTGCAAAAGATTTTTGCTTATTTTTAACAAAAACTATATCCCGTACATATCATAATATTTATCTGTTATTGCTCTAGTAAGTCTATAATTAACTAAACTAGTAAAGTCACTACCTGAATTAGCATGTGAAGAATTAGGAGAAGTAACCATAAAAGCTACTTTAGGATTATTATATGGCGCATAACCTATAAATGATGATGTAATAGTTTCAGTATCAATAATACCATCATTATTGGTATCTATAAAACTTTGTGAAGTACCAGTTTTACCAGCCGCATCCATTCTATCATTAATGTAACCTCTACCATAACCTCCAGACATATGCATAACAGCATAAAATCCTTCTTGAACTCTTTTCAAGTTCTCACTCTTAACTTCTACTTTATTTAAAACCTTAGGTTCAAAAGTATACATAACATCTCCTAAAGTATCTTTATCAGTAGCTTTTCTAACTTCTTTTAATAAATGAGGTTGCATTCTGTTCCCACCATTTGCAATAGTAGATACATACTGAGCTAATTGTATAGGAGTATATGTTTCATACTGGCCCATGACAAAGTCAAGTAAATTACCAGATGCCTTATCAACAGAAGTATAACCAGCACTCTCAATTGGTAAATCTATTTCTGTTTTAACCCCAAGTCCAAATGCATGATACATATTACGATAAGTATCAAAAGACTTTTGATTAAAATTAAGTTTCATTCCTCTATAATATTCTTGTCCATTAACTCTAATAGCTGTCTTAAACTGATATACGTTACTACTCTTAGCCATAGCCGTTAAGTCATCAATAACACCTAAATCATTAACAGATGAACATTTTTCTGGAGCACCAGCTATCTTAACACACTCATCTAGCATTCTCTCTCCAAACTTAATAGCGCCTGTTTCATACCCTACTAACATAGATGCACCCTTAACAACAGAACCAGGTGTAATTGGCGATATCAAAATACTATTAACATTATCAATAATCTTATCTCCAACAATTTTCCTAGAAGCAATTGCTAAAATCTCACCAGTATTAGGATCAGTAACAATAACAGAAGAATGATCATAATACTCTGTATTAGCTTCACTCTTAGCTTTAATAATTGCCTCATCTATCAAATTATCTATTTCTTTTTGTAAATTAATATCTATAGATAAAACAATATCATTACCTCTCATTCCCTCTTTAACAAGTCTTAATTCATGAGAATTAACCGCTTCATATACATTCTTCTCTCCCTTTAAATAACTCTCATATTGCTTTTCCAAATAACTTAAACCAACACGATCATTTAAAGAATAACCAAGTTTCAAATAATAATTCTTATCTTCACTAGGTATCCCTTGGCTACTACTAGAAACAGTACCAAGAATAGTCCTTAAAGTATCACCATATGGATAAACTCTTTCCCAGTCTACTCTTGTATTAAATCCTTTTAACTTATCATTATTTTCAGAAATATAAGCAAACTCTTCATCACTAGCATCATTTCTAATAACCTTTTCTTCATATGTATATCCATTATTCATTAAATAATATAAGTATGCCGCCTTTAAATCTTCATCTTTAAAAACATTAAGTTCATCTAAACTAATCCTTTCTATTTTTAATTCCTCAATATCTTTATTACTAAGTTTTCTTTGTTTAACCTTTTCATATTCACTACTCTTAATCTTCTTTTTACACTCATCCGGATACTTAGCTAAATAAAATTCTTTCTTAGCTCTTAAAGTAAGTCTAGAAACATCTAAATTCAAATGAGGTGAAACAGTATAAGCAAGTTCTATCATCTCTTTATTAGTAGTACCCTTTTCTTTCTTATATACAATAGTATTAATAGCTTTATTATCAACAATAACATTATAATTACGATCATATATTCTTCCTCTAGGAGCACTATTTAAAGTAATACTCTTATTAGTTAAAGCCAACAACTTATCATTATATTTACCTTTATCAATAAGCATTACCATAAATAACTTAATAAATACAACAGAAAAAAGACTAATCAAAGCAATTAGTATAACAAATATCCTTTTATTAATAATTTTTTCATAATTAATTTTCTTTTTCCTCTTATTCATAAAGTTCTCCTCATCATTAGTTTACCACATATTTAAAATCTTATTTCATATA
>CAVAJX010000021.1:0-9797 GCA_963589235.1 bacterium
ATCTGGAAAAGAAAAAATTCCATTAAAAAACGGAATTTAGTCTAAAAATTTACGAAATTTTTTTTAATTTAAAAGTGGGCAAATAAATGAGCACTCAACTATTCTTTCCATTATATATTTTAAGCCTTTGGAAAGTATTATATATACATAGTATTTATTTTAAATAGTCTAATACTATTTCGGGATATAGTTTTAATTTTTTGTTTATAAACTTATCAATATCTATCCAAGATGCATCTGTTTCAACATCTCCATCTACTACGTGATAATGTTCTTTATAGTCAACATCTTCTATTGAAACATTGTAAAAAAGTATCAATTCATGAGCGTTTTTTCCGTTGTAAGTAAAGATATTTTCAAAAATTCCTAAAAATTCCTCTACTTTAATATTTGCATTAAGTTCTTCCTGATATTCTCTCTTTAGGGCATCCTTACTGTTTTCTAAAAATTCTATGCCGCCACCAATGCACCTATAGAATGTTTCATTCTTTACTTTATCATATCCTTTGCTTACTAAAACTTTATTATCTTTTTTCGCTATACCTAAAACAACTGGTCTTATTTCTTTGAATTTGTCCATTTTTAATTTCCTTTCATTTATATTGTAACACGTCTTTTGACACACGTACATCTGACAATTTATTTTCTGCAATAAAAAAATAGAATATACAATTATCCTATTTTCCTAACATATTAATTAAATTAATTTTAAACATATCTTTCTCTGGATGTGTTTTAGAAATCATAACACCTTTATAAGTAGATAATTCAGCTCTATGACCTTCATCTAAAATTCCTTCTGGTGTAATGTTTGTTAAAAGAATGATTTTCTTTTCTGTATATACAGTATAATGTAATGTTATTTCACCGTGAACTTTAACAAATAATTCATCAGTTGGTAATTTTAATTCATATCCAATGGTATTATTTTTTTCATTTCTAGTAACTTCTTTTCCTAAGAAATTACCCTTACGTAATTCTGGATAATAATTAAATGTTAATTTTTTATAAGCTAACATATTATACTTTCTTACAGATCTTTCTTTTTTACGAAAATCATTTTCATCCAAATACTCGAAAATATACGCACTATTCATAATATTCAACCCACCCTTATACTTATTAATAAATGTCGTATGGTACTTACGTACCTCTCACCTTCAAAGTACACATATTATAGCATATAATTCCTTATTTGTCAAATATAAACTCAAAAAAACCGACAAACGTCGGTTTTCATTAAACATGATATGTATATACTTTAGCTGATGTATTCTCTTTTGGTGTTGCCATTTGTTCAACTATTGCTTCAGCAATTTCTTCTTTTGTCATTTGTGTATATGGTTCTTCATATTCATAAATGTTTTGAGAAGTTTCATTTGTACCAGCACCAGCGTTGCTTGATTCATAATCAGAATTTGGATCAGGTAATGGTTCATCTGTCTTATCACCTGATGGATTAGTAGTAATATCTTTTACAGAATCATCTAAATTTCCATCTTTATCTGAATAATCATTATCAAAGTCAACATCATGGTCTCCAAAATCACTTTCATTTACTTTACCACCAGAGTTTTGATTCTTATTAGCTTCATCAATTTTATCTTGTAAGTCTTTCTCATCTTGTTTAATTTTGTCTTCATATTCTTGTTTTTTACTGTCAGCTTGAGCTTGTTGATGTTCTCTTTCTTTCTCAGCAGCAGCTTGAGCTTCTTTTCTTGCTGTTTCATTTTCTTTTTTAACACTTGCATCAGCAGCACTTTCAGCTTTTTTAACTTTTTCTATACCTACTGCATCTATAGCCTTTTCTCTATCGGAAGTTCTTGTAACTTTTGTATCTTGATAACTATATGAAGTATTATCAGAGTAAACTATTGTTCCGTTGAATTTTCCTTTTTCATAGTCAAAAGCTACATTTACTTTTTCTTTAAAACTATTATATTGGCTAATATCACGATGAGCATCATCTCTTACATATGCAGCTTGAGCTTCTAACTCTTCTATTTTTGCTTGTTTTAATTCTTCATAATTAGCATATTCATTATTACTGTTTGCTCCTAAATTTACTATAGTTGCTTTTTCTATTATATCATTAGCGCGGTTACATACACCTAAATCATCAAGATAATCTATTGCCTTATCAGCTAAAGTGTTATCTATATCTAGGTTTTGGAATAGTATCTCTGATGCACTTACCATTGGTATAATTGAAAATTTGTAAGCACTAATTGTATCTCTAGGATCAGAATGAGCTATACCTACTTCTCTTTGTTCAAAATTGATTGGGAAATCTTTGTATAATTCTTGATAGAAAGCATTTACTTTATTAATTTGATCTTGTCCAGTTGCTTCTTTACAAGCTAAGAACATTTCATGATATTTTTCATAGAAAGCTTTTCCTTGTTCACTTTGAATTAATCCATCCATTTGAACTGGATATTCTCTAGTTTCAATAACATGGGCACCAAATAATTGTAATGTAGCTGTTTTATAGGCATCTTGTAATTTTTGTTGATCTAATTCAGCTCCATTAAATATAGATATTAATTGTTCTTTAGAAAAGTCATTATATACTAATCCTAATGAAACTACTTCGTCCCATGAAAGAGCTGCTTTTACATCTGATCCTGCTTCTAAATATGATCTTGCGAAGTCTTCATTATAACTATCTAGTGTACTTGAAACGCTATTCATAAATTGTTTTTGTACTACACTCCTTGAGCTA
Source organism: bacterium (assembly GCA_963589235.1). Taxonomy (GTDB): domain Bacteria; phylum Bacillota_I; class Bacilli_A; order RF39; family UBA660; genus CAG-877. The sequence goes on from CAVAJX010000021.1 coordinate 2,726, forward strand.
TTGATAATAGCATCAAAGTCTCTAGCTTTTACTTCTTCTATTTTAGTTGGTGCAGGATCATTTTGTTTATCATTTTCTTTAGCACAACTTGAAATTGGTATTATAAGCATGGCTAAAGCTGTTGCTAGAGCAGCAACTTTCTTCCAAGTTTTATTGAATGTTCTTTTGAAGAAGTTTTCTTTTTTCTTATTTACTTTATTTTCTTCTATGTTTTCTTCTTCAGGATTCTCTTTCTTTAATTTACTTAAAATTTTATCTCTAGCTTCTTGAGCTTTTGAACTTATTTCTTTTCTTTTTTCAAAAAATTCTTTAATACCTGCAATTTTCTTTGATATCCAAGAAACTAATTTTGTACTAGCAATTGCAGCAAATATAGTAGCAAAAATAGTTTTCTTTTCTTCTGGCTCTTCTAGTTCTTCCTCTTCTACTTTTACTAGAGCTTTTGTTTGAACATTTTTCTTGTATGGATCATCATTTGTTCTAAACTCTTGAAACATCCTAGAAAATTCTTTTCCAGTTACTCTATAGATATACTTTTTGTCTATTATTTGTTTTAAATCTTCAATATTTTTATCTTCCATAAATTTCATGGCTAGGTCTCTTCCTGTTTCATAATCTGTGTTGTATACACTACCATCTTTATAGAAGAAACACACTTGCCATTTTCTACCGTCTTCGCTATCAAATTTATAGAAAACAATATTTCTTATTTCTTTTTCCATTTTACTTAGACTCCTTTACCTTTTTATTTCCTGTATAATACCAGTTATTGTTTAATAACTCTGTATCGTTATAGTGACTCCATTTAGTCTCTGTTTTACCTTTAGATTCTAATTTTCTAGTTCTATCACTTGAGTAGCAAACAGTTCCATATAATGGTTCAGTTCTACTATCCATTTCTGATACTGTTATATTGCTGTATAGATATACTGTTTTAGTTACATAACTACCACAGCTAGCCATTACACCAGATCCAGAAGAAATTGGTGTTGTAGTTGAAGATACACTTTGCATAGTTCCAGTGTATGTATACTCATCATAATAGAAGTTTGGTAGAGTTGTACATATATCTGAACAGTAGCTATAATCAGCACCTACAAATATGTAATGTTTAGTTGTTGTATCTCTTGGTGGATTTTTGAATGACTTTCTACCATTATATGTCCAACCTGCTACAGATGAAGCTGTACTTGATGTAACGTTATTGATACTTGCATATGTTGTTGTTACAGCGTATGTTGTGTTATTTACAATTACATAATTGTAGTTAGCACAAGTTTTTTCTTGATATGAACCAGATGTTATTTGGACTGTTCTTTCTTTAGTATAGTATTGTTTATGAGTACCTATTTTTTCTTTACGGTTGTATAATTTTACTTCTCTTAAACAATTTACATCAGTAGCGGCACATGTTATAGCTTTTGTATTACAATTTGTTTTTAGCCATGATGACCAAGCTGTCCATGATGAGAATTGAGCATTTGTTGTTCTAGCATATTCATATATATATTCTTTTTCTGGAGTAGATTTACAACTTTTTTCATATGCGTCTTTATCTACTACATTGCCAGACTTATCATAATACTTACCATCAACGATTTCACAGTAATATTTATCTTCTTCTGGTTTAGTACTACATTTTTCTTCAAAAGTTTCTTTATCTACTTCATTACCATCTTTGTCATAGTATTTTCCGTTAACTTTTACACATGAGTATTTTTCTTCTTCTTTTGAATTACAACTTTTATCGAATGTATTTTTGTCTACTATGCTACCTGATTTATCATAATATTTTCCATTAACCTTAACACAAGAATACTTATCATCTTGTTTTGGTGGCTTAGTATTACACTCACTATCATATGTTGCTTTATTTACAACATTTCCTGATTTACTATAGTATTTTCCATTTACTATTTGGCAATAGTACTTTTTAACTATAGGTGTTTTGTCATTTACGATGCTTCCTTTTATAACTACTTCTGTTTCTTTCTTTTCGCAAATAGTTGAATCACAGTATGTGTAGCAGCCTAAATGTACTAAGATATAGTCTTCTTTTTCACTATCTTTAATATTTACTTTTAAGATGTATACATTACCTGATTTTGTAATTTTTACATAACTTTTTTCAACGTCTACTGCTTTATTGTTTTTATCTATTAATGGTGTTATTAACTTTAAGCCAATCATTTCACTTAAAGTCATTTGTTTAAATTCACCATCTTCTTTTGGTAATCTTTCATCTGTGTAGTAAGATATTGCTGCTTCTTTCATTTTATCTAAGTTATTTTGAAAAATTTGAGAAGTTAAAGCATTAATTCCTTTGTTATCTACGTTGTTGTTTTTAATATTGTTATTTATTGATGGAGCTATAAATTTTGGTAATAGCCATACCAATAAAAATACAAATATTATTATTAATATTAACTTTAGTAGAAAATTTCTGAATGGAAATCCTCTGTTTTCATATTCTTCCGTATACATACGTACTTCACCCGCCTTATATATAGCACACTATTCTAGCATAATGTGCTTATATTGTCAAACTTTAGTCTTAATTGATAGTGTAAAATTATTTGGGGAAAGGCACAAAAAAAGAAAGACCAATGTTATAATAAATTTGAAAAACAAAATAACACACGGAGGTCTTTCTATGAATATATTATCACAATTTAATAAAATTTTGGAGAAAAACTTTAATAAATTTCTTAAAAATCACTTTATTAATTCTAATTTTTGGAATAAGTCATCTGATTTTAATAACTATATAAACTTTATGACTGATTTAGATTCTTTTAATTATTCTTTTATAGCTAATATTATTAAAGATTATCTTGAATATATTGATGAACAGTTTTTTCATACCTCCTACCGCAAACAATTCTGTGAATCAAAAGGTTTTTATAAAAGAACTATCCTCACCTTATTTGGTGAAATAACATTTAAAAGACGATACTATTTTGATAAAAAATATAATGATAGATTCTATTTTACTGATTTCTTTTTAGGACTACCTAAAAGAAAATATTTTGACCCTTTTGTTTGTTCTGAAATTTGCAATGAATCTGCATCCACGTCTTATTCAAAAGCAGGTCTTACTATAGCTTCAAAAATCGGAAATAGAATTAATAATAATCTGTATATTTCGCGTGACTCTTCCAGAAATATTGTTCTAAATTTTGATATTCAAAATGATAACGAATTTAATAAAAAAGAGTGGAAAGACTATTTGTTATGCTTGATGAAAAATTTGTTGGTTCTCAGTTTAACGAAGGACTTGATCATATGATAAAAGCTTCTGTTACATTTGAAGATACTGAGCTTGTTTATAAATATAAGAAAAAGGAAAAGTCAATGGACAGATACAAACTTGTAAATTCTCATACTTGTGCTTCGATAGATAACGAATTATTAAAGGATACTGTAGATTATATTTATAATAACTATGATACAGATTACATAAATGAAATTGTATTCATGGGAGACTGTGCAAAATGGATTAAAAACTTTCCTAAGTCTCATTGGTTTAAGTTCAATAATGAATGTAAAATTACATTTGCGATGGATGGATTTCACTTTTCACAGGCTCTCCTTCAACTAACTACAAATGCTCATGAAGATATATATTATGCACTTTATGAAATGACTCTTTTAAATAAGAAAAAAGATTTTATTATGATGTGTAATGATTTTAAAGATTTAGAGCCAAACAGAGCCGAAACTATAAATAATAAAATGAATTACATTTTAAACAATTGGAATGAAAGACAAATATATCAAAATAATCCATATATGAAATGTTCTATGGAATCACATATTTCGCATATATTTGCTGATTTATTCACTTCTAGACCTAAAGCATATTCGCAAGATGGACTACGACAATTATTAAAACTGCGATTACTAAAAATTAATGGAAAAGATATTAAAAAAATGTATTTAGAAAGTTTGATAGCTAAAGAAAATAAGGCAGCATATTCATTTGAAATACAAAAAACCAGATATGATTATGAATTTTATGATTTAACCCAAAAACTCCGCTTTCTAAATGCTGATAATTTAATTAATTATATATAAAAAAGAAAACCAAATTTATTATAAACTCAGCTTTCTTAACTTTCTCCCCCAAAACTCTTTACACTAACTCTTAATTTTTACTATTGTACAACCAGAGTTAAAGTTATCTATTTTATATTCTTCAACGTACTTATTTTGTCGTAGTGTCTCCTGGGTTGTTTTTCTTAAAGTACCTGTTCCATTACCATGAACTATTAAGACCTGATAATTTTTCATTTTGTAGTTATCTGATATAAACTCTTCTATCAACATTTTGGCATAATCTCTATCAAATCCATGTAAATCCAGTTTTGGTGTATTAGATAATATCATCATAGTTTTCTACCTCTTCTAATCTAGGAATTGAATATCTTGAGCCAATGGTTTTAACAGATAATGCACCGGCAATTGATGCATAATGAATAGCATCTTTTAGGGAGTATGAGTTTGCTATAAAATAAGCAAAGGCACCATGAAATATGTCTCCAGCACCAGTTGAATCAAGTGACTTTTCTTTTACACTTGGAAGATGACAATACTTTCCATCTATTTCGGTAAAGCTACCTTTTTCTTCTAATGTAATGATGATATTGGTATTATAATACTCTTTTAATTTTTCATAACATGATATAATTGTTTCTTTATTTGCATAATCGATTTTTATTTTAGAAAATTCTTCGGCAAAGTCTTTAGAACAAATTACGTACGTTACTAATTTTCCTAACGCTAAAGTATCTTCAGTTAATCTTCCAGCGTCAAGGATACTGATAGCTTCTGTATTGTCTTTTAATACTTTCATTGCTGTTTCTGGGTGTTCACCATCAACTAAGACAATGTCTGCCTTTAAGTTTTTGTTGTATGATAGTTTTCTTATTGGCTTATCTTTTACAGTAAGAATTGTTCTCGTTCCTTTTTTTAGATTAGCAATTATATAACTACTTGATGTTTTATGATTTTTAACTTTATCTATATATTGTGTATGCACTTTGACTTTTTTAAATTCATCAATTATTAACTTTCCATAATAGTCATCACCAATGGCAGAAAGTATTGTTGTATCTACATTCCAAAGAGCCAATAAATAACCAGCGTTAGCGGCTGGTCCTCCTCCGTTTTCGATACTTTCTTGAAGTCTTGTTTTTTTATTTTCTACTGGAAAATTTTCTAATGGTAGAGTTATATCATATGTTGAATGACCTACACATATTGCTTTCATAATTATTCCTCCCTATTATTCATATTTTAGTTATTAAAAATTAAATGGTAAAAATGCAAATACTACAGCTAGTACTATTGACGGAAGTAAATTCGCTACGGATATTTTCTTATCAAATAGTAGATTTATACCAACACAGAATATTAAAATTGAACCTATTAATGATATATTGGCAATGGCTGAGACAGTCATTATGCCAGATAAGAGTTTTGCTAATAAAGTCATTGCTCCTTCTAAAACAAATATTGGTATAGCACTAAATATACATCCTTTTCCTAGTGAACATGATAAAATCATTACAAGAATTAAATCTAATACTGATTTTGTCATTAATATGGAATAGTCACCAAGTAGACCTTCTTCTAAAGAACCAAGTATGGCCATAGCGCCAATGCATACTGTAAATGAAGCGGTAGTAAAGCCTTTAACAAACTTTTTATCTTTTGAATTACCTGTTTTTACTTTTATAAAAGCAGCAAATCGTTCAAATATTCCTTCTATATCTATTAATTCACCAAGTATTGTTCCTAGTGTTAAACAAAGTACTATAAACATACTTCTACCTGCTACTAATGTGGAATCTGTTACACTAATCATTCCTTCAATAGCACCAGCTACGCCGATAAAAATAACCGCTATCGCACAACTTCTAATAATGGCTGTTTGACTTTCTTCTTTTATGTGTTTTCCAAATAAAATTCCTAATATCCCACCAAGGATAACGGAAATTGTATTAATTATAGTTCCCATAAATACTTTTCTCCCGACTAAATTATATTTTCTTTATTTCTGTATACATTCTTGGATGATATCCTTGTTTATCATAAAACTTTATACCATTTTTGTTGTAGGCAAAAACATCGACTAAGACATATTCACAGTTATTGTCTTTAAAATACTTTTCTAAAGTTTCCATTAAAGCTTTTCCGACACCATTATTTCTTGTTTTAGATGTAACTATTAACTCTGTAATTTCTCCCCTTTTAGGACATTTATAATCTAGATAATCGTACTCTTCATATCCGGGTATAGTGCCCATAATCATGCCTAATACTTTATCATTTTCAATAGCTAGATAACACTTACCAGATTTTTTTTGTACTTCTTCTAAATCAAGTAGTGCCATTTTTTCATGATACTCTGGATGAACATGGTCTAGTTCGTCTTCATCTATTGATACAATATATTCTTCTAATTCAGTTAACAAATCTCTTACATCTTCTAAATATTTATCTTCATATTCAATTATTTCCATTTAACACCTCTTCTACTGTTTCTTCTATTGTTATGTTTGAACTATCAATTATATATTTTTTATCATAATTATACTTTTTAAATTCATTTAAAAGAATAATACTTCTTCCGTGCATTTGACAGTCTTCAGGTCTTAATAAATCTCTTTTTATAATTGTTTTTTCATCTACTAATAGACATCTAAATATTATTTCATAGTCTTTAAATGTTTCTTTTAATCTATCTAAGTTTTTATTACTAATAATATAATTGAACACTACATCGTAGCCAGCTTCTAAATATGATTTAATTAGCATAATGCAATTATTCTAAAATAAATCTAATGGTGCATCTTTATACCAAGGCTTTATTCTACCGCCTACAAAGAAATTGTAAATTGTGTCACCCTCTATTACAACTGATTTTTTTAATCTTTTTCCGACTTCATAACTAATGGTACTTTTTCCTACTCCAGCAGGACCAGTTATTATGTATAATTTATTCATATTGGCTTTTCCTCGTATAATATATTTTGTAAGTTATTTTTTTGCTTACAATTATTATTCT
>CAVAJX010000022.1:0-19221 GCA_963589235.1 bacterium
TCCTTTAATAGGACCAGTATCACTAGATATTAATAATACCAATGGTACATTTGATGTTACTTGGACTAGTAATGATGCCCAAACTGCTTCTCCAGTAACAGACTATGTCATATTATTGTATGATTCATCAGGCAATTTAATAGAAGAAGCCCATACTAATAGTTCGGATACAACATATAGATTTACAAATAAAAGTGAAGGAAGTTACTACGCTATTGTATATGGAATAGATGAAGCAGAAAATACTGGAGAAAGTTATGCTACATCCGCAACAACTGAGTCAACATATGCAAGAAAAAGTGCAACAACAGCCATGAAATGGACATTTACCATTACATTTTCTTTATCCAATTTAACACATGATAGTCAATCATCAACTACTGATACGGCAAACCTCGGTGAAAGTTATTCAACAACACTTGCAGCATCAGGACAATGGTATACACTTCCTGATTCTGTTACAATAGCCATGGCAGGAAACACATTATCATCCGGTACTGATTATACATATTCCTCTTCGTCTGGTGTAATAAAAATAAATGAAATAAAAGGAGACGTAACAATTACTGCTTCAGCAAAATCCTCAGGGTGTTTAGCTAAAGGAACAAAAATAACTCTCGCAACTGGAAAAACAAAAAACATAGAAGATATTACTTACGATGATCTATTACTTGTATGGAATCATGAAACTGGATCATATACATATGAATATCCTATATGGATTGAAAAAAGAAAAATAAATCCTAATTATAAAAAAATATCATTCTCAGATGGAACAATTTTGAATGTTGTAACTAATCATGGTTTATTCAGCAAAAATCTTAATCAATTTGTATCAGTACTTGATAATAATAATTTTAAAATAGGAACAGAAGTAGCAAAATTAGATGAAAATAATAATATTACATATGTAACTGTTACTAATATAGAAAATATTAATGAGAAAGTAGAATATTATTTTATAGCTTCAACAAGATATTATAATATTATTGCGAATGGACTACTAACAACAGATGGAAATGTAATGTTATCTAATTTATATGAATTTGGTAATAATATAAACTGGCAAAATAGAGATTATGAAAACATAGATTTATATGGTTACTCATTATTTAGTGATATAATGCCTTATTATATGTTTAAAGGATTAAGAGTAGAAGAAGGTAAAGTCTTATCGAGATACTTAGATCTAAATACATTTAGAACTTATTTATTAGAAATTCAATTAAACGAGGAAATGATTCTTAAACCAAATGAAAATAGTGTTGGTAAAAGGATTTGGATGGTAACAACATCTGATGATGAAGTAATAAATAAAGAAAAATATTTATATGAAGAAGGTACCTCTTATAAATTAAAAGAGCCAAAGAATAAGACAAACTTTATAGCTTGGTACAATACTTCTGATGGCAATATGTATCAGCCAGGTGATGAAGTAATAATTTATCATGGTACTCATTTTGAAGCTATCTATAAAAAGTAATTGTAATATAAAAGTTGCGATTACTTTTTCATTTAAATTAAAATTGCATCTTGTATGAAAGATAAGAAAACGTATATAAATTTTTTCAGTTACCAAATATTTAAGAATTAAATAGAATTATCTATGAAGTTGAAATTTGCTTTATAAAAATAACGCGATAAATTTTAATTTAACAATTGTTCTTTAAAAAATGTCTGTTATTTGATAAAATGATATTGAAAGTAGTGATGTTATGTTTGAACGTTTAAAAAAAGCATATTCCGAAAACAGAATTTGGTCTAAAATAGTACGAGAAGAGAAAATGCCCAAAGGTCCTAAATCCGATAAATTTCGAGAAAAACTTCTTGAAGAGTTGTTGGATGAAAAAAATAAGGAATATAGAAATAGTATAGATTCTATTGTCGAAAATTTATCAAATGATGAAATAAAGTTACGTTTTATAGATAAAATAAATTCATACAACATTGAAAAAGTATTTAAAAGCATTAAAACAGAAGAAAGTAGAAAAAAAGCCTTTGAAAAGTTAACACTAGAAAGCAAAGTTAAAATTTGTAAAGCTACATATATCCCTGAAATGAACTCAGAAATGGATGAGTACAGAGATAAAACCCTTGAAGAATTAAAAGAAAGTCCTTATTCAATTTTTTATAGTTCGGATATTGTAGAAAAACTTTCTTCAGATGATTTAAAAGTAAAATATTTTGAATTATTAGATAACAGTTATGTTGCTAACAAGGTACTAAAAAGTATATCAAGGGACGAATCAAAAATAAAACTTTTTGAAAAAATTTTATATAATGAAAATATATCACCAGACGTACCTTTAAATGTCATATTTTCTAGTATGGAAAATAAACAATATAAAGATAATTTGATGAATAAAATGTTTAGAGAAGAGGATAGTGATTTTTTAAGATATTTTATTAGTTCACTTCCAAAAGGAGAAGAAACAGATAATTATATATTTAATTTTTTTGCCAAGTATAATAATGATAATATCGATCCGTTCAGCAATCTTTCAACAGATGAGGTAAAACTACAAAATATACCTGAAAAAATACCTGGAATTGAGCATGCATCTTTTTTTAAATATATTTCAAGCGATGAAGCTAGAAAAAAATATATTGATATATTATATGATAAAATAGAAAGTTATGAAATGACAGACTTTATTAGTTATATATACATACCATCAGATACTGAATATGATGAATCGTTTGTTAAAATAATTGATAAAGAAATAGCTAAAAAAGATGAAGCAAATGTATTATTAGTGTCAGCTGCCATAGCTAGATTATCATCAAATGAATTGAAACTTGAAAAAATAATAAAATTTCCTAGTGAATCTTTTAGACTTCAATGTTCACTGCTTCAAAACATTCCAAGTGATATGTTAATAAATAAGTTCAAAACAGTAGAAAATACAAAATTACAATCTGCAATGATTTTAGCAATGATTGAAATGAATGAACTCCCAGAAAACATTGCCGAAACATGGAAAATGTTTGATAATAATAATGATAAAGAAATAGCAAAAATAAAAAGAAATGAAGTCTTAAAATCATTAAAGAAAACGCAATCAGAATCTACTAATTTTTATATAATGAATGCTTTACTAGAATATCCAGATATATCTCTTGATGAGATTAAAGTACTTGGGGGAATAATAGAACGATTTAGTTATACAAATTCAAATGAATTAAGAAATTTACAATATAATTTTTTACCATCAATATTAAAAAGTAAAAATCCAATTGAATCATTTGACAAAGTTGAAAAAATATTCTTAAAGAATAATTTACCTATGATGGCAAAAATATATCAGTGTTTTAAAGAACTATATCCTGACTTTTCAAAAGAAAATACTTTTGATTTTTCAGAAGAAAGTAGAATTTCCCCAGAGTTAAATAATCCAACTCAAACGAGAAGAATGCAAGTAGTAGAAAAAAATGCTAATACTTCAGATATGAGATTCCAAATTATTTATAATGATTTAATAAGAATTGCAGTTAGATCAAATAATAGATCATTAAAAGAATATATAGATAATATTGAAAAAGGAAACACTTTATTCTTAGGTATTACTAAAGGTGTTGTAAAATATGATGAATTAGATGAAAATTCCAAAGAAATTCTTAATGTTTTTTCAGCCCATTTAAATGCTTTGTACGAAAAAACACAAGTATACGAAAAAAATGGCAAAATTCCAGAAAACTTATCACCGATTGAAAAAATAAAATATTACAATGAAATATTTAAACCTACAGAAAGATATAGTTTGCCAGATAGAATAGTTAGAAGTTTTGCTTATCAGGCTGGCTATGACAGTTTTGAACAATTAAAAAATGAAACAATAAATACTGTAAGAAATAAAGAAAAAATTTCATTAAAAAGAGCGAAAGAATTAGAACAAGGAAATGTATTGACTTTAGAAAAGGGAGACTTTATAAGGTGTATTGGTACAATAGAAAGTTTTGGAAGTTCACTTAATAATGGTAATGTTTGTAAGGAGTTCTTAGGACCTATCATTGGTTCAAGTAATTCGGATACAACGCCATTAGATATTGATTTTACAATAGTAGAAGAAAATGGCAAAAAAATATATAATAATATTGCTGGTACTCCAACAGGTTTTGGATTTGGAAATATATATTTAATTTTGAAAAAAGATAATCCAGAGATTAATATTACTAGAGATTCTCAAGGAAACCTAATAGAAAGCGAATATAAGCCAGATAAAATAGAAATGTTTGGAAGCAAAACTTCCCAAGGAGGATATGAAAATCACTGGGCAGCAAGAACCGGTCTTGCGAGTAGTGATATTGATTACATATTATTTAAAGAAACAGAACAGATTAATCCTACAGAACCATACTTAGAAGATGGCTCCGTTAACTATATGTCAAAATCTTCAAATAATGATTTAGCAATTTTAAAAAATGAAATTGTTAAGAATGGATTTTATATACCTGTAGTTGATTTTTCTGGTAAATTAATATTTACACCAAAAGAATATGAAGAACTAAAAGATAAAATGCAAGGATTATCATATTTTGGCTCAAAAGAATATAAGCTAGGAAAACATTCTAATAATGATTATATCGAACAGTTAAAAGTCCTTATTTCCGATGAAAGAGAAGACATAAAAATACAATCCAATAAAGTATATGGTGCACTAAAAGGATCTCTTGAAAATATGCCTAATGAAAACTTAACAGTAAAAAATAAAATGGATATAAACATTACAGAAGGAACTGTAGAAATATTGGAAACAGGTTCATCTGCAAGAGGAACTAATATTCCATATGAATACGATTTTGATTACATAGTTCGCGTTGATGCTAGTAACTTGAAAAAAGAAGGAAAATTATTAGAAATAAATAAAGCTATATGTGATGAATTAGACATATCAAATGTACCTGATTCAAATTTTAGAGATGTAGAAGCAAAAGTAGTAGGTGTTGGAAAGATAGATTTAGATATAACATATGTCCAAAAAACAAATAAAAGTGACTATTCAACAGAAATGGCAGCTAAAGATAGAATTGATACAATAGGAAAAATCGATCCAGCGATGAAAGAAGAAGTAGTTGCAAATATTGTTTTAGCTAAAATGCTAATGAAAAAGTCCGGTTGTTATAAGCCAAGAAGAAAATCAACAGAACAAGGAGGATTAGGTGGAGTAGGTATAGAAAACTGGATAGTTCAAAATGGTGGAACATTAGAATCAGCAGCAAGAAGTTTTATGGAGGCAGCAGAAGGAAAAACCTTTGATGAATTCATAAAAATATATCATGTTCATGACTATGGCAAAAATCATGTTTCCGAAATAAGAGATAGTTATCCATACAATGACTTTGTATTTGATAATATGAATTCAACTGGATACGAAAAAATGCAGGAAGCCTTAGTTAAATACTTAGATTACGTTGATGGTAAAGTACAATCACTTCCAGAAATAGATGATTATATATCAACAATTAGAAAAAAAGCAAATGATAATAAACCATTGACAGTTAAATTTGAATCAAAAGATAACAATGACTTCTTAGAAATAGACGACCTAAAAGAGCATGTACTTGATTACTCCCAGGAAATAAGTAATATATCTGATACAAGATTATCTAATAATCAGGAGATAAATGACATGCTAGGTAAAAAAACTGATACAACACAAGAGATAAATGATATGTTAAATACCAAGACTCAAAATACAAAAAACAATTCATCTGTAAAGTAATAAAATAAAGATTATGGCATTGATAAAGAAATAGAAAAAAATAAGTATTTCATATAAATATAGCTAAAAAAAGATAATTGTTCTATTGAAATTTTGTTTAATAATAGGTTACAAATATCTATTAATGAAGAATGTGATTTACTAGAATTTAAAAAGTAGGAGAAATAAATGAAAAATAAAAAAATAGGTATAATATTCGCTATGAGGGAAGAACTTGATGCCTTAAAAGAATATTTAGAAATTACAAATGAATATGAAATATTTGAATTAAAGTTTTACGAAGGAACTATCAATAATATTAAATGTATTTTAGTAGAGTCAGGAATTGGTAAAGTTAATGCAGCTAGAACAACACAAATATTAATTGATAACATGCAAGTAGATTATATTTTTAATATTGGTGTAGCAGCAGGAGTAGACACAAATCTTAATGTATTAGATGTAGTACTTGCTGATAAACTAGTTCAACATGACTTTGATATTACAGCATTTAATCATGAGAAAGGATATATTCCAAACGTAGGAACATATATAAATTGTGATGAATATTTACTAAAAACAGTTGCAGAAACAATAAAAGATTCATCTATAAAAGTTGGTACAATAGCCTCAGGTGATATATTCTGTACAGATTATAATATGAGTACAAAAATAAATAAAAAGTTTAATGCACTAGCTGTAGAAATGGAAGGAGCAAGTATTGCTCAAGTATGTTTTTTAAGTCATACACCATTTTTAGTTATTAGAAGTATTTCAGATATACCAGGCAATAATAATACCATGGTTTATGAAAAATTCTTGGATAAAAGTTCTAAAAAGATAGCTAAAATAATGAATAAAGTATTAAAAGAAATAAATATATAACTAAATTTTACATTATATGTGTAAAGTTAATTTTAATGATAAAAAGTATACAAATAAAATGCATTAAAATGTTTCAAAAGCTTGGTTTAAAATTACCAAGTTTTTTGAATGTTTTTACGAAAAAAAAACAAAAAAACGCACTTGTCAAGTATTTACAAAATATGAAAATTTTGCTATCATTAAATAGTAGGGTGAGAAATTGATGCATAAATTTCAACGTGATGGAAAGACAACATTTGAGTACCTACCAAAAAATTAGGATGGGAGGTAAGTGAATAGGAAAAAAGAACTCTGAAGAATATTATGAATAATAAGAATTTGAACAAGCTGATAGTAGTTATTACATTGATAATTGCTATTCTCGGGTTGGGAGTATCATTAGTTGCCATTAGTTCGACCGTAAAAATATCTGGTTACGCATCTAGTGTCAACAATGCAAAATGGGATGTCCATTTTGAAAACTTATCCAAAGTCCAAATAACAGGAAAGGCTCAAGAAGTAAGTAGGCCAATTATTAACAAAAATTCAACAAGTATCGATAGATTTAAAGTTGAATTTAGTAGTAAAACAGATGTTGTTGCCTATGAGTTTAACGTTGTAAACGATGGCGATTTAGATGCTAAAGTTTCAACAATATCAATTTTAGATCCAATTTGTAAGGGAGTATCGGAGAATATTACGACTGCCGTTACTGATGCCGAAACAGTCTGTAATAGCTTCAAATATGAACTGTATTATGCAAATGGAGGAAGAATAATGATAGACGATTTACTACCAGCAGGTAGTAAGAAAACCCTAAAACTTATTATGAGGTACATTGGTAATAACTGGCCAACAGAAAGAGTTGAGCTAACCAATTTATCTGCATCAATAATTTATTCACAAAGTTAAAGAAGGAGAAAAATATGAAAGAAAATAATGGAAGAGAAATGAAAGTACTAGTTGTTGCAGCCCTAATTATTTCAATAGTTGCTATTGGTATTGGTTTTGCAGCATTTAGTGAAACATTAACTATTAATGGTAATGCATCAGTACAAACATCATCATGGAAAGTAAAATTCAGTAGTTTAGGAACTGCGGTAAAGACAGGTACAGCAGCAGAAGTAACTGCACCAACTTTATCTGATACAGTAATTCAAACATATAGTGCAACATTTAAGACACCTGGAGATTCAATTAGCTACAAAGTAGCTGTTTCAAACACAGGAACTTATAATGCAAAAATAAGTACTGTTACAATTCCTACACCAACTTGTACAGGAAAAGAAGGAGAAGCAACAGCAGCAACAGATGCTACAAAAGTATGCGATAAACTTGAGTATACATTAGTATATGCATCAGGAGATGCTAAAGCAGGACAAGCAGTTGCAGTTGGAGATACATTAGGAAAAGATGAAACAAGAAATATGGTATTAACTTTAAAATATAAAGATTTTACTGATTCTAGTTTATTGCCATCAGCTGATGTAACAATTTCTAATTTGGGAGTAACATTAGTATATTCTCAAACTGAATAACAAGGAAAATAAACAATTAAGGTGTAACAAACTAAATTGCTACGCCTTAATCATTGTTTATTACAAAAATATTTGAAAGAGGGAAAAGTATGAAAACGAGTGAAAAAAAACTAGCTTTGATACAACTAGCAACAATAATAATACTTCTTTTAGATATTTTTGTAACAAATAAATTAGAAGAATACAGCATGATCTTTTTTCTAGCTTTAGTACTAGGCATAACAATACTAGTATCAGGTCATGAAAAAAAGAGGAACTTGTATGAAAAAGATAATATCTTAAGTATTCTAATATATTGTTTTATATATTATATTGCAATTTACTTATCAGGTCTAATAGTTGGATTTTTAAAAACTAGATATAGTTTATCAATATTAGGAATAATAAGAAATACTGTGCCAATAATATTAACAATAGGAATATCAGAAATATTAAGATATGAAATTATAAGTAAGACTAAAAGCAATAAATTACTTATCATACTATCATGTTTTATGTTTGTTGCAATAGATACCAAACTAGTAGCATATGCATATGATTTAACTACTACATTAGGTATTGTAAAATTGTGCTACATGAGTGTACTTCCAATATTATCTAAAAATTTTTTGCTAACATATTTATGTTATAAATTCGGTTATGGACCAGGTATAATATATAGAATAATTATGGAAATACCTTCATATATAATACCGATTATTCCAAATATTAATGAGTATTTTAAAACTATAATTGAATTATTATTACCTGCCTATATACTATGGAAAACATATAAGGAATTTGGTAACAAAAAAAATAAATCTGATATAAGAAAAAACTTTTTAGTTCAACGTATCACAACAGTTGTGTTAGTTATTTTTCTATCATTAACTATTGCTCTTACATCTGGAGCCTTTAAATACTATGCTCTAGCAATAGGTTCTGACTCAATGAATCCAAAAATAAAAAAAGGTGACGTAGTAATAGTAGAAAAAATTGCCCAAGATAATATTGGAAACCTAAAAGTAGGTGAAGTGTTAGTATATAAATATAATGATATAGTAGTAGTTCACCGTATTATAAAAATGGAAAAAATAAATGATAATTACTATTTTAGAACAAAAGGGGACAATAACAAAACAGAAGATGCCTGGACAATTGATCAAGCATCTGTTATTGGAAAGGCTGTTAGTATGATTCCTTATGTGGGAATTCCAACAGTATGGCTAAGTGAAGAGGTGTAATGATGAAAAACAATAATTTGGATCCTAATAAAAATCCAAAACTAGATAAAAAACCTACTGAGATTAAACCATATACTACTAAGAGATGGCTATTTTATATGTTAATACCAACATTAATTATGTTAGGATTAACATTTCTAGTATTAAAAGGATCAATGTATACAAAAGCTGAATCATATATCGGATATAATGAATTAGGTAATATAGACTACAAAGTATACTTAAAAGATAATAATTATTATCAAGAACAATATCTAGGTAAAGATATGCAATATATTGCAAGTATAATAAAAAATATAGTACCAACATTTACTTATGAAATGCATTCAGAAGAAAAAATGGAATATACATATAATTATAAAGTAACAGCCGATTTAATAATTTCCGATCCAAATGATAATAATAAAGTATTATATAAAAAACCAAGTGTCTTGTTAAAGGATACAAAAGAAAAGGTAACAGGATCAAGTTTTAGAGTAGATAAAGACATAAGTATAAACTATGATGAATATAATAATTATGTAAATGCTTTTAAAAAGGAATATGCCTTATCAGTAAATAGTAAATTAGTATTGACATTTACAATTGACGTAGAAGGCAAAAGTTCTCTACTAAAAGAAGATTTTAATAAAACAAGTAAATTAGTAATTGCGATACCTATGTCAGAACAAACAATAAATATAGGTATTGATACAAGTGATATAAATAATTCTGGTACATTAGAAAGAAATTATATGTCACAGATAAAAAAACCAGTTGCTTTAGTACTAGGTATAATTGTTGGTATACTAAGTTTAGCACTATTATATATAGTTATTTATAATTTTCTAACTAATAGAAGTAAAAAGGATATATATAAATCAACAGTAAAAGGAATATTAAGAGAATATGATCGGGCGATAGTATCGAGTAAATCTGGAGAAAAGATAGATGAAAGTAAATATGAAATTATTGAAGTACCTAGAATAGAAGAATTATTAGATGCACATGACTCAACTGGAAAACCAATATTATATAGTGAGGATATAGACAATGATATAAGTACATTTATAATTATTTCAGATGAAATACTATATAAGTTTAAAGTTGTCAGAAAAGAAGTAGAAGAACAAGAAGCTAAAAGAGTAGCTGCTAAAAACCAAGCTATTGAAGAAAAATTATCAAAAGTTGCTATTATCGGAAATATCTTTAAAAAGAAACAAAATGAAAATATAGATATATCAAATGAGTTAAATGATATGTTATCTAAAAATGACACAGTTCAAGAAACTAATGAAAGTATTGAAAATGAAGTAAAAGCTATCACCGATGAAAAAGAAGAAGTTCAAGAAGAATCAACGGTAACAATACCAGAAATAGTAGATACAAAAAACAATATTGAATTAAATATACCAACTACAGTAAAGACCTATGTTTCTCCAACGATAGAAGAAGTATTAAAAACACATAAGAAAAATAATATAATTGAACCTGTTATTGTTACAAAAGAAGTAGAAAAAATTAAAGAAGATGATAATGCACCAACGCCTGCTGAATCAGAAAAGATAATTTTTAAAGATGAGGTTATTAAAGATGAGAAGATAAATGTTGAAATTCAGCCAATCAATGAAGTACAAAAAGAAAAAGAAGTAAAAACATCTTCTCCAAAAAAGTACAAAAAGAACTATAAGTTCAAGAAGAATAACAATCAGTTCCATAAAAATAAAAGAAATAATAAGGGCAATAATAAAAATAAACAACATGATCATGATATCGATGAAGTAATCTAAGAGGCCAAACGGTCTCTTTTTTTCATAATAAGATTTAAATAAAATATAATTTAATAGGTGATAAAATGAAAAAGACATTTGATAAGGTACTATTAATAGCGGTAATCATTTTATCTATTCTTGGTACAGTTATGATATATTCTGCTTCTAGTATCTGGGCAGAGTATAAATTTAATGATTCCTTTCATTACTTAAAATATCAGTCCATATTTCTACTTCTTGGTATTATTATAATGATAGTAGTCTCTAGAATTGATTATAAAGTATATTATAAAAAGGCAAATTTAATAATTATAATCTGCTTGATTTTATTAATTGCTGTTTTAATACCAGGCATTGGTAGTATTAGAAATGGATCAAGGTCTTGGTTTGGTATAGGTCCATTAGGAATACAACCTAGTGAAGCTGCTAAACTAGGTTTAATAATTTTTACAAGTAAATATCTTTCAAACAGTAATAAGTTCCTAAAGAGTTATAAACAAGGAGTATTTCCCATTCTTGGTATTACTTTATTATTTTTCTTTTTAATTATGTTACAACCAGACTTAGGTACTGGTGTAATATTAGTTATGTCCATAATTTCACTTTTATTTATTGCCGGTGTAAATATGAAATTCTT
This sequence comes from bacterium, assembly GCA_963589235.1. GTDB lineage: Bacteria > Bacillota_I > Bacilli_A > RF39 > UBA660 > CAG-877. The sequence continues at coordinate 11,716 of CAVAJX010000022.1, forward strand.
TATAGGTATGGGAGTACTAGGTATCATTGGTATTGCGATATTAGTAGTAATTGCACCATATAGAATGGACCGAATTACATCTTTTATTAATCCTTGGAATGATGCTTTAGGAACAGGCTTTCAAATAATTCAAAGTCTATATGCCATAGGTCCAGGCGGACTCCTTGGTACAGGTTTTTTAAACTCCGTTCAAAAACATTTTTACTTACCAGAACCACAAACTGACTTTATCTTCTCAATTATAGCTGAAGAGTTCGGCGTAGCAGGAGCCTTTATTGTAGCGGGATTATTTTCCATAATATTATATAGAGGTATAAAAATATCTTTAAGGGCAAAAGATTCTTTTTCAAAATACCTATCATTTGGTATGATATTTCAAATAATATTTCAGTCCTTAATGAATCTAATGGTAGTAATTGGTATGATACCAGTAACTGGAGTAACGTTGCCATTTTTAAGTTATGGTGGCTCATCTTTATTAGTAAGTATGGCAAGCGTTGGTATTATTCTTAATATAGCAAAAGATAAAAATTAATAAATTTTGTAAATAAAAAAATAGGGTAATTTTGCCATTACCGCAAAAAGATTTAAACATTGCAATAAAAAAATACCTCACATATTTTTGGAGGATTAAATGTATAAAAATACAAATGTAGGGAGTGCTTTTGGTAATGCCCAAAGAACTAGTTATGAATATATGAACCTTTTAAGCAAAACAAAAAAAGATAATTTTAAAACATTAGTGATAGATGATAAGGATGGTTTACATTCTATTCCTTTTGCTAATCATGGTTCAAAAGTTGTAATGTATGAGCCAAATGAAATTTATATAAACGGTGGAGTTATTGATAACTATAATATTTTACCAATAACATATAGAAAAAATTATGATAAAGTAAAGGATAAAATTGAAATAAAAAACAAGAATTTTTATGAAACAAACATTGATGAAAAGTTTGATTTTGTTTATTGTTATAGATCATTACACGAAAAACACAATAAAACAATACCAATGAAAACAAAAATTAGAAAACTTTTATCTTCCGTAAAAGATGATGGGTAATATTTATATATTTTATCACATGGCAAAAAATGAGAATGATATAAGTAATTTTTCTAAGAATCAATATTTAAGAACAGGTGAAATGATTAGTTATTTTAATCCAAATGTATGGGATGTTATATCTATTATTGAAGAAAAATCCAATACAATACACAATAGTCATCCTTTTCATCCTAAAACACATGAACATAGAGTGGGACATATTTTTGCTAAAAAGAAGAATACCAGATTATCACATGTATATACTTATGAGATAACAGGATTGTATTATTGATAAAAAAATATATAAGTTCAGTTTATATCTGGACTTTTTCTTTGTATTTCAATGTAAATTTACACTTTTTATGGTATAATATTTTTGTAAGGTTGTGATAATATGTTGTTTAGTAAAAAGATTAGAGATTGCAAAGTATTAGATAAGTATAAAATAGACATTGATAATTTAATTTCTAATAATGATAAGTCAATTAAATTAATCGCTGAAAATGATAAATATTGTTTTTATGATTTTGATGATCCAAGTAATCATTATATTTTAAGACAAAACAAACAAAATAGAAAAGAAGTAGTTTCATTTGGATGGTTTAGATTTTATGATATGTTTTGTATTTGGGATAAATTCTTAATAATGGCTCAAAGTGGTAAGACTGAAAAGAATGTATGGGATGGATTTATTTTTATAGATACAGAAACTGGCGAAAGAAGAGATATAGGATTACGAAGTGAATATGGTAATATGATTTTTATTAATGGTTATGGTAGATGTTATAATCAAGATACTATTAAAAAAATGTATTCAAAAGATGATGTTTTGATTATAGAATTTCATAGAGAAAAATATACTCAAAAAGATGCTGATAAAGTTCCTTATAATGAGGATATGGATTACACTCTAGAATTTATGAGAGCGGGTGATGATTTTTCTGCACATAGATCATTTGAAGATGAATCACCAAAACCTTCGAAAGAAACAAAAAAATCAAAAGAAGAAAAGAAATTAGAATTAAAAGGTAAAACAAATGAATTTTACAAAGAAATGATTTCTTTCAGAGAAGAAAATGGTTTAGAAGATGATTTGACAGATTCTAATTGTGAATTTTATGCATTAGTTTTTTCTACAATATATGAAGCAACAAGCAAACAATTTACTTTTGATGAAATATTTAATATATATGATTTCTTCACTGATGTTGCCGATGGAAAGAAACCTAATGTTGATTTATTTGATTATGATGATTCATTTAAAGGATTTTATAGATTATCAAAAAGATATTCATTAACAAAAAAACTTGAAGAACAAGAAAGACTATTATTATGTTTTTGCATTTATCAAGCAAAATATATTTATTCATTAAATGAAGAAACACAAGAATTAGAATTTAATAAAAAATTGTTTGAAGGTGGATTAAAAGCAATTAAAGAAGAATTTGAATATGAAAAAGAAGAATTTCCTGGGAAGTTTGAAATAATTGTTTTATCAGATCCAACTAAAGATGATTATGGTTATTCAATTAAAAACCCTATAGAAGTAACCGCTGTAGCAGTTGAATATCAATATTTAAGAGGAATTACTTATCATGGTGAAGAAATTACTTTTGAACATGGATCTGATTCAAAAGGCCCACATGATAATTGGGTAGATTCGTTTGATATATTTGTTGGTGGAGAAAAAGTAACAACCTTACATTTTACTAGTGATGGCTCATATAATAGTATTACTTGTCCTAAAGGATTTGAATTTATAAAATAATTGAAAATAATAAGTGTTTGGAATGTTTTGTTTTCAAGAACACTCAAGGCAGATGTAAAAGTGCTTTTAAAGATCATATCTTTTAAAAAAACAACTAAAGATCAAATTCAAAGGTTAGTTAAAAGGATTGAAATTGATAAAGATAAAAAAATATATGTATATTTAAAAATTCCATAATTAGTAGAAATTTAATTCCCAGTTATTTCGTAATTGTTACCATACAATAACATTTGTTGTGAAAATCGAAGAGGAGTAACATTCCCCTTTATAAGTTATAGAGACTCTTCTTTATAAGTAAATATGATATCTATTGGTATAATACTTAATATAAGTAGATATACTAAGTAATACAAATTTATATAATAACAATATCATTTACAAAACTTTAATTATGTACTATCGCTTAAATGCTCACTAAACAAAATTGACAAAAAAAGATATTTTGTACAGTACAATGTACAAAATTGACAATTAAGTTTATTTGAGCTATAATGTAGTAGGAGATGAATAATTATGATAAAAAGGGAAAAATATTTAAAAAAAATTAGACCATTTTATGAGCAAGATTTGATAAAAGTAATAACAGGTATCAGAAGATGTGGTAAGTCAGTTATATTAACTCAAATAATGGATGAATTAAAACAAACTGGTATAAAAGAAGAACAAATAATATATATTAATTTTGAATTTGCTGATTATATTGATATCACTGATGCGAAAGAACTAAATAATTTTATTGAAAAAAAGTTAGTTAAAAAAAATAAATATTATGTATTTTTTGATGAAATTCAAAATGTAAGTAATTGGGAAAAAGTAGTAAACTCTCTTAAGTCTAAATACAAAGAAAATATTTCAATATTTATTACTGGTTCCAATAGTGATTTACTTTCAGGAGAATTAGCAACTCATATTGCAGGAAGATATGTATCTTTTAAAGTTTATCCATTTACATTTGATGAAGTATGTGAAATAAAAAATATTAAAAATAAAGATAAATATGAGTTAGAAAAAGCATTTGATGATTATATTATTTGGGGAGGATTACCTCAAAGATTTTCAATGACAGATGAACTTCAGGTTAAAACATATTTGTCTGATGTGTATAATTCAATTGTCATTAAAGATATAGTTGAAAGATTTAAAATCAAAGATTTAGATTTATTTAATAAAATATTAACTTTTATTGTTACAACTCCTTCTCAAACATTTTCTGCTGAAAGTTTATCAAATTATTTATTAAATGATAATATCGAAGTCTCTAAAATAACTATATATAATTATTTAGAATATATGTGTAGAGCAATGCTTATAAATAAAGCAAATAGATATGATGTACGTGGAAAAAGAATATTAAATGGCAAATATAAATATTATTTAACTGATTTAGGTTTAGGCCAGGTTATTAATAATGAAAGAAAAAAACAAATGGGTGCTTATTTGGAAAATATAGTTTATAATGAATTAATTTCTAGAGGTTATGATGTTAAAATTGGTGCATTAGAAAATGGCGAAATTGATTTCATTGCTACAAAATATAATGAAAAAGAATATTATCAAATAACATATCATTTAAATGATGAAATTATAGATAGAGAGTTTGGTGTTTTTAATAATATTCAAGATAATTATCCTAAATATGTTATTTCATACGATACATTTGATTTTTCACAAAATGGTATTATACATAAAAATATAATTGATTTTTTATTAAATAAATAAGATACTATTTATAAAAAATTAAGAATTAGTAGAGATTTAAATTTAAGTTATTTAGAAGTACTACCTTTTATTTTCAGTTATTTCGTAAGTGTAACCACGTAAAAACAGTTATGACAGTAATCTTTGAGGAGTAACGTTGCCATTTTTAAGTTATGGTGGCTCATCTTTATTAGTAAGTATGGCAAGTATTGGAATCATCTTAAATATTTCTAGAAACAGCATAGGAAAAAGTAGTAAGTAATATATCACAAGTATAGTATAAAATGTACAGAATGATTACATTGTATTACAGTATGTTGACAATATATGCAGAAAATATATAATTAAATTAGAGAAGAGGGATAATATGGAAACATCAACTTTAAATGTTAGAAAGACAGTATTAAGAGAACAAAAATCACCATTTGAGATTAAAGGTAACATCAACTATGAAAAAATGATTTATGGTAAACTAAAAGAAGCAGAATTAGAAATAAATAGCACACAAAAAAGATATACACTAGATGAAGTAATGGATAGTATTAATGGAATAATAAAATAGAGGCAATACGTATAAACTAAAAGTTAAAACAAAAAAGCAAAGATTAAGTCAAACTAAAGTCTTTGCTTTTCTTACGTCAAAAAAAGATTCTCATCCATTGACAAGAATCACTCCAATTATTATTAATGTCGCCGCAATTACTTTTTGTATAAACTTATTTTTATTATGACTAAATATAAATTCAACTAAAGCATTAAGAATAGCAGTCAAAGCAAATAGAGAGGCAACAACAGTAACACTACCAAGTTGATAAGCTCTAATAGATGCATTTAACATTAATGCCCAAGAAAATGCAGCAATTAAAAAGTCATTTTTCTTACACAATTTAAATTCCTCTTTTATATCTTTAATCTTATGTCTACCAAAAATAAATATTAAAATAGAAGGAATAGTAACTGTAATATAAGTATAAAAAGCTAAATTAAAATGATCAGATAAATCAACATTGATTAACATCGCAACAGCAAATAAAAAATTAGCAACAAATGACATAATAAAATATTTATTTATAGTAAATTTTCCTTTATTATACGCTAATATTATATTTGCACCAATGATAAATATTGTACCAAGTAATTTACTAAATACAAATTTTTCTTTTAAAAACATGAATCCAAAGATAATCATAAAAACAGTTGACAATTGTTTTAACATACTAAATGTAGAAGGATCAAGTCCATATCTAGCTTCAATGTTTAATCTATCAGTAATGGCATATATAAATACAACTATCAAAAGTGTTAATAATACATTAGTATTAATATCAAATTTTATATCAAAAACAGGAATCATTAGTAATGAAAAAACACCCGTAAATAACTCTAACAAAATAGTTAAAGAACCAGCATTTTTCATGTTTCGATTAGCAGACTTAAACTTTTGGGCAAATAAAACTCCTGCTATTAAATATATAACTACCCAAAATTGCCATGTATTTATCATCTTATCACCATATCAATTATAGCCTAACTGTTATAAATAAGCTAGAAAAAAATAAATAAAAATCCAAATATCATGGTATAATTATATTAAATAATAGAATTTTTTATATGATTAAAGGAGTAGAAAATGAACAATAATTTAGGCAATGCAAATGGAAACAATTCTTCAATGAATCAAAGTGATAAAATGGATTTAAGCTCATTATATAACACAACCCCTAGTCAAAATACAAGTAATATTCAAGATAAAAATACAAATATAAATCAGCCAAGTACAAATAATCAGTTAATATCTATTTCAAACGAAAATAATCAAATTCCGCAAAATATTATGTCAAATGATGTAAATAATAACCTATCAAATATTTATACAGAAAATAATCAGTCTCAAACACAGAGTCTCAGTAACTCTACTTCAAAGCCAGATACTAATGACCAGGAAACATTTACTAATGAAGATATGGAGTTATTAAAATCTTTTATTGGAAATAATTGTGAAAAAATAATAAATAAACCATTCAATTTTGCGGGCTTTTTCTTTAATTCATTTTATATGTTTTATCGAAAAATGTTTGCTTACGGTATAATAACATATTTAATCATATTTGTACTAATGCTTTTTGTTAAGAGTACTATAGTAAATTTTATTGTCGTTCTAATTTTGGGATTTGTAATAAATAAAATATACATTTCCTTTGCTGTAAAAAAAATAAAAAAAATTAAACAAGAAAATCCTAATAAAGATTTAAATGAATTAAAAAACATATGTACTTCCAAGGGAGGAGTCAGTGTTGGTAACATTTTTCTAGGCTTTTTAACAACTCTTGCTATAGGTATAATAATAGCTATTGTGTCAGTTTTGTTTGGTGTAGTGTCATTTGCTGGTACATTCTTTGAAGGATTAATATCAGCTTTTACACCTTCAGAAAATGCTCAATATAATGGTACATTAGTATTTGAATCATCTGTAAAAATGCAAGAAGAATTTTCATTAACAGTACCAAGTGAGTTTCAAAATAACTCATCAGAAAGTAATTATATCTACGACATAACAGAAACAACATCAACTGGAATGAGTAGTTGTAGTCTAAATTTTGCCTTACCAAATGGCTATAATTCTGCAGAAAACTTAATAAATCAACTTCATAGTTTTTATAAAGAGTTTGGAGATATATCAGAGGTAACAAACGTCAAAATAAATAATATAAAATGGTATACTTTTTCATTAGAAAATACAACAAGTAAAAGTTATTATTATACAACTGATAAAAATAACAATGTTTATTTATTAACATATGAGCTACATGGAAATTCAGAAAGTACTTGCATTCAATATAAAGATTCAATAATTAATTCAATTGAAAGTAAATAAAGATAATTAAAGCAGTCAAAGTCTAATTTAGACTCTGACTTTTTATATGAGAAAGATCAAATCACACCAGGATAAAATCACAAACTTGCAAACTTAACGGAGAGAATTAAAAATTCTCTC
>CAVAJX010000023.1:0-33690 GCA_963589235.1 bacterium
TAACTAAAAATAGTGTCAGTGATTTTTCTCACCAACACTATTTATTATAGAACCGATTATGATTTTTTTAGTTTTTTTAATAATTATCTTGCCATGATATTTCACCAGTAGATAGATTAATAGTAGCATAAGTCCATATATCATTATAAGTTTCACTACCAATGTAAATATGATATTTTGTTTCATCACTTTCATCTTTACCAGTTACCATTCCATTTTCTTCGCCGGCACTATAACTAATATAAACTTTCGTACCTTTATTATATTGTTCTTCAAGATTGATTAACATATCACGACTTAAAGACATAAAACATGATTCAAAATATTCAGCATTTATTATTTTAACACTTCCATACATATTTTCATTATTTTTGAAAATTTGTGATGATATACTTTCTACTTCATTTTTTGTTTCAGTTATAAGTTGAATATCTTTATTTTTATTCCCACATCCTGCTAATACAAACAATGACGCAAAAAGCACTAAACCTAATAAAACTTTCTTTTTCATTTTGTCACCTCCCTCATATATTTTTTATGTTTAATAAAGTAAAAGCCTTGAAACAATATAATTAAAGAATCTATAACATATCTTCCTTTACCATATCCTTTAGAATAATCCAATCTAAACTTATTAGGATCATCATTATCATAATATATAGTTATATAATCGCCTTTACTATATTTTGCTTGGTATTTTGCTTGATAAGATTTGTTTGCTTCTAGTTCACTAGAAAATTCTTTATTTACTTTTTCACTATAAGTTGAAGTATATACTTCATCGTCAACAACATATTGTAAAGGATATATATATTCAAGTTTATAATAATCATAATCTTGACTATATGATTTATATTCTCCAAGATAACAATAATTGCCTATTTCAATTCCTACACATTTATATTTTGTATGTTTAGTTATATTTTTCTCAATATCTTTATAAACAAGAGCATCTATTTTTGTGGTATTTTTAGAAAAATCAATTAGAGAATTAGTGCTTTCAATAATGAGACCATAAATTATTAAGAATATAATCCCAAATAAATTAACACTAATTATTGAAATAGCATTTTTAATTGCATATTCTTTATTCATTTTACAACACAATACAACAATTGAAATAAAAAAGTATTATTCCTGCCATCCAATAAAAAGGAACTAATGAGAAATTGGGACTTATAACATTATATATTTTTAAATTTGAAAGTACAAAAACACTAATAGCAAAAATAGTATAATTTATTATAATAATTTTTAAATTTTTTTAGAAAATTCATTTTGTTCAGTTTTGTCATTAATTTTATTAGCCATTTATACATCTCCTATCATAAAAAAGTGTATCATAATTTATTTAAAAATGCAAATCTCGTTAATTTTGATTTCGGTTTTTTGCATGCTCCTCTTATTAAATTTCAACATAACTTGAATAAGTTACGAAAAATATCACATTTTTCTTGTCTTATTTGAATTTATCTCACAACAAATAGAACATAGATATATGTCCATTTTTTATAATATAAATTAACTTTATTTACAGTTTCTTCTTTAACTTTTAATATCTTATTAATCGTTTAAAATTAAGCCCATAATATCAAAACTACTTATGCCTCTTTTATATATCTATTTAAAGTAACTTTAGGAAAATAGTATTTCAAAATATTAGCATAGTCACAACCATTTTTAGCTATCTCATTAGCACCAAAGATACTAAGCCCATAAAAATAACCAAAACCTAAACAAATAAATCTTATATAGTCTTTATTAACAATAATATTTATTGCTCTAGACTTAATATTTAACATTTTAACTATGTCATCACCAATGAATACAGCTTCATCTATTTGTAGTTTATCAACAAATCCATTTTCATCAAGAGATAAAGCCTTAATAGTACTTTCACCAGCAATTTTAGTTTTAAGTAATTTACTCAAATCACTATAATTATAATCTTTTATATTAACATAATAAGGAGAAGCCATATCCCAACTACTAGAAACTTCTGAAAGATATCCATATTTATTAGAATTTAAAGTTCTTCCATTATTACAATAATGTGTAAAAGGCAATATATAATAATTGTTATAAGTTAAGAATAAACAGTCAGTATCTTTAACTGCTACCTCAAGCATCTTTAAAATATCATCAAAGTCACTAAACCAAGATAATTTATAATATGATAAAGGTCTATAATTAACAAACTCATTAAAAGATAATATTATTCTTTTTTCACTCATCTCTTTAAAAGCATAAGTCCTATATAAAATTGCTAAAGCTTTTAATGTTTCTATCTCAATACCTTTATAATATCTACTAGCTAAACATCCAAGTAAATATTCTCTCAAAGATATTTCAATTGTAGCCTCATTTTCTAATTTTATAGTTACCATGTATTGTTCATTAGAATAATATAAATCTTCTTTTAATACTTCTATTTCAACATCATTATTACTAATATCCAATGCTTTAACAACAATACCATCTATAACTAAATAAACTTTATTTCCATTATAATCAATTCCATTATTTTTAACAAAGTTTCTAGTTCTTCTTGTTATCTCTTTATCTGAAGAATTAAAAGCTATCTCTTTTGAAAACTCATAACTCATAGTTAAATACAAGTATAAAATATCTTCCATTCCATTATTTCTAATTTCATATTTATAAAACATAATTATCACCTAGAAATAGTATGGAATTTATAAATTAAAATATACAAAAAGAACTTAAAATTCAAAATATTTAAGTTCTTTATCTAATTCACAGTCAAGTCCTGTAATATAACTTTTATTAACAAATACTTTTTCTAGTTCTATATCTTTTCCATTTATATAATCAAAACTAGCACATATCATCACTTTTGCCAACTTAAGAGCTCTTAAGTACAAGTCTAAAAAGCTTTCTTCACTAGTTAAACTATAATCACAAGGATTACGCCATAATTTATGATTTTCATTTAAAAAATTATGTCTATCATTTAAAGGATAATGATAACTAATAGCTTCAAATCTAAAAACACGTTTACTAGTAAAAGTATCAGCTAATTTATAAAAAAACTTTTTAATACCATATCTATCTTGTCTAAATATAAATATAGAGTTTCTCATTTGTTTTAATGACTTATAATATATTTTATCCATATTATCTACATCAAATGTTTCTTTAAATGTATATTTAATTGTATCTTTAAGTTCATTTGAAAATTTACTTGTATCAAAACTAAACTTACTTATATTAAATTTATATGGATTAATTGATTCTCTTCTTTTAATCATATCATTATCTAAAAAATTCTCCATAAATGTATGTACATTATTATATTTATATGTACTTTTATCATTTTTATTAAAATACCCTGTTTTATAGTAAATATAAGGATGTACAGTAGAATCTAATACATAATGACAAATAGTTCCTACTAAAAATGAATTAACATCTATATCTTCTGTATAATCATTTTCTTTAATGTAATTAATCAAGTTAATAAAAAAATCCTGTGTCTTATTAGTATGAAAGTATTTTTGAAAATCTCTTATTTTTTTACCTGGCAATATACTAAATAAATTGTAAAACATTAATGAATCAGTACTTTGACCAAACATCCTTAAACGATTAACATCAAGCTTATTTTTAATTTCTTTTGGTAATATATCGTTTAAATCTTGTGCAAAGTAAGCATGAACAGCTGTTGCTGGCATAAAAGAACCCTCCTAATCATATAAAGTATAATATGAACATTCCCTAAACTAGTAACAATTATATCATAGTTTTTAAAATTTTCATATTTTTACCATACTTTACACCAAATGTTATGGTATAATCTATAATAGGTGAGATTATGATAGATAAACAATTTAAAACCTTAGATGAACAAATTGAAATATTCAAACATAAGGGACTAGTAATTGAAGATGAAAAATATGCAAAAGAAGTCTTATTACGTGAAAATTATTTCTTTATTAATGGTTATCGTCATCTTTTTTACAAGTCATCAACAGAAAAGATATTTATTCCTGGAACTACATTTGAAGAATTATATAGTTTATTCTTATTTGACCGTTCATTTAGAAATGTCTTATTTAAATACTTATTGGTAATTGAAAACAACTTAAAGTCAATTACTTCATATCAATTATCTAAAAAGTATGGATATAAGGAAAAAGACTACTTAAGGGCTAAGAATTTTACCCAGATTCCAGATCGCCAAAGACAAGTAAATGACCTTATTAAAAAAATGAAAAGACAAATAAGAATAAATGGTTCACAACACAGTGCAACATCTCATTATGTTTCTAACTATGGATACATACCTCTTTGGATCTTAGTCAAAGTACTATCCTTTGGTGTAGTTAGTGAAATGATAACAATACTAAAACCAGAAGATCAAAGAGACATAAGTAACATATATGGAATTTCAACAAATGACTTTACTACATATTTACCAATTCTTGCTAACTATAGAAATCTTTGTGCACATGAAGATATATTATATGAAAATAGAACACAAAAAGGAATAAATGATACTATATATCATAAGTTATTAAATATTCCAAAAGAAGATAATGAGTATATATATGGAAAACATGATTTATTTGCTTTAATAATTATTATGAAACAGATGCTTTCAACTGAAGAATTTAAGAATATGACTTTTGAATTAGAACATATTGTCCAAACACTAAATTATAATTTGTCTAGTATAAAGTTAGATAAAGTATTAAATATAATGGGCTTCCCAATGAACTGGGACGAATTAGCTAAGATAGAAAGGCCGATGTTTAATGAAGAAAAAGAACAATAATACTATTAAATTAATACCAATAATTATTTTTTCGTTTGTAATTGGAGGACTAATTACTTTATCCCTTCTAAAATGGACTCCCATTTTAGATCAAATAATAGGTAATAGAAATACTGTAATAACTAAAAATGGAACACAAGTATATGAAAAGTCATCACTTGCTGCATCTGTTGAAAAAGTATATGATGCTGTAGTAGTTGTAGAAGGATATCAAAGTAATCAATTAACATCAACTGGCACAGGCTTTGTTTATAAAACAGACGATAAGTATGGATACTTACTAACAAATCAACATGTTATAGATGATCAAGAAACAGTAAAAGTTATGCTTACATCAGGTGAAGAAGTAGAAACAAAAATTCTTGGTAGCGATGAATACTTAGATTTAGCTGTACTAAGAATACCCAAGGAATATGTAACTTTAGTCGCAACAATAGGTAAAAGTGAAGATATGAGTTTAGGAGACACGGTATTTACTGTTGGATCACCTTTAGGTTCAGATTATTATGGAAGTGTTACATCAGGAATATTATCAGGTAAAGATAGAATGGTTTCAGTAAATGTATCTAATACATCAAGTAATGACTGGGTTATGCGTGTATTACAAATTGATGCTTCAATTAATCCAGGCAATTCAGGTGGGCCATTATTAAACGTTAATGGCGAGGTAATAGGTATATGCTCTATGAAATTAGTAGATGATGACATAGAAGGAATGGGCTTTGCAATACCAATAGAATATGCAATGAATCATGCCGAGTCATTAGAAAAGAATGAAAAAATAGAATGGCCAGTGTTAGGTATAAGCATGGTAAATGTAACTGATACCGCAACACTAAGACAATATGATATTACTTTAGATGAAAATATTACCTATGGAGCTGTAGTAGTTGATACCGTAAAAGATTCAGGGGCCGATAAAGCCGGTCTAAAAAAAGGAGATGTCATTATAAAAGTTAATGATACAAAAATAAAAGATCATGCTTATTTAAGATATGAACTATATCAACATCAAGCTGGAGACACAATAAATGTAACTTATATAAGAGATGGTAAAGAGCATACTACAAAAGTTACATTAAAAAATAGTTAATTCAATTAAAACATACCCATATTTTTTAGGTATGTTTTAATTTGAAAAAAGATACTTCAAATATTATAAAATGAGTGCTATAATAATTCACGAGGGAATAAGTATGGTTGTATTTGAAAAAGACAATTTAAGAATTGACAACTGCTGTAACAATAAATACAGCTTATTTGTGTCTATAATGTAAAAAGGGACTTCTATCCCTTTTTATTGTGTAATAGGAGGTTTAAAATGGAAGCAAAAGCAAAAAATTTACGTTTAATAGTAATGGATAATTTTGAAGAATTCGGGAGAAAGGTAGACGGACATTTAAAATTAATGCGTCATATAGAGGATGAAAATGCTACATTTATAGTACCTGTAAAGATGACAAGATTTTCATCAGGAGAAGGTAAAGCGGAAATAATGGATACTATAAGAGCTCAGGATGTTTATATTTTAACAGATGTAATGAATTATGATTGCACTTATAAAATGCATGGATTTATTAATCATAAAAGTCCAGATGACCATTATCAAGAATTAAAAAGGGTAATTTCAGCAATGGATGGAGCCGAAGATAGTTTAAAAGTAATTATGCCTTTTTTATATGAAGGACGTCAACATAAAAGAAAAGGTAGAGAATCAAAAGATTGTTCTGAAATGTTACATGAATTAGAGTTCTCTGGAGTTGATTCTTTTATAACTTTTGATGCTCATGATCCAAGCATTAGAAATGCACTACATACATGTTCATTTGACACAATATATCCTACATATTCAATTTTGAAGGAGTTTGTAGAAAATGAACCAATTAATTTTGAAAATTTATTAGTAGTAAGTCCTGATACTGGTGCTGTAGATAGAGCTGTTTATTATGCTGAAATGCTAGGAACAGATGTAGGTATATATCATAAAAGAAGAGACATGTCTAAAGTTGTTGATGGAAAAAATCCAATAGTAGCACATGAATACTTAGGTGCTCCTGTAGAAGGAAAAAATGTTATTGTTGTAGATGACATGATTGCCTCTGGTCAATCAATATTAGAAGTTGCTGAACAATTAAAAAAACGAGGAGCAGAAAATATATATTTAATTGCCTCTTTTGCACTATTTAGTGATGGTGAAAAAAGTGTACAAGCATTTGATCAAGCTTATGAAAATGGAATATTTACAAGATGTTATACAAGTAATTTGTGTTACATGCCAGAAGATGTAAAAAGAAAAGACTGGCTAAAAGTAGGAGATTGTTCAAAATATGTTGCTAAATTAATTGACACTTTAAACAAGCACGAATCAATTAGCCCATTATTAGACAGTAAAGAAAAAATTCTAACTAAAGTAAGAGAAGCAAAAGCAAAAAATAATTAATATATGGTATAATTATAATAGGAGGAATGATATATGAGTAAAACAGTAGGAACTGTAGTAAGAGGAATAAGAACACCTATAATTAAAGAGGGTGATAACTTAAAACAAATAGTCATTGATTCAGTATTAAATGCTAGCAAGCAAGAAAATTTTGAGTTTAATGACCGTGATATTATTGCTATAACAGAGGCAGTATTAGGTATTAGTACTGGTAATTATGCTACTATTGATAATATTGCTAAAGATGTAAAAAGTAAATTTAGAGGTAGTCATATTGGAATAGTATTTCCTATATTAAGTAGAAATCGTTTTGCTGTATGCTTAAAGGCTTTTGCAAGAGCAATGGATAAAATAACAATGCTATTAAGTTATCCATCAGATGAAGTTGGAAATGATATTCTAGACAAGGAACGTTTAGAGGAATCTGGAATAAATCCATACTCCGATGTAATTAGTGAACAAGAGTACACTGAAAAGTTTGGTGATTTTAAACATATATTCACTGGCGTAAACATGGTAGATTTTTATCGCGAAGTTGCTGAAAGTGAAAATTGCGAAATAGAATTTGTTTTTAGCAATAAGCCAGAAGAAATTGTTAATTATACAAAAGAAGTCTTAGCATGTGATATCCATACTAGATTTCAAACTAAGAAAAAAATAGAAAAGGCTGGTTGCCAAACAGTTCTTGGAATGGATGATATTTTAACTACTAGTGTTGATGGCTCTGGATATAATAGTAAATATGGTCTTTTAGGTTCTAATAGAGCAACAGAAGACAAAGTAAAATTATTCCCAGAAGCTGGTGAAAAACTAGTTTATGATATTCAAGAAGAGTTAAAAAAGATTACTGGTAAAACAATAGAAGTAATGATTTATGGCGATGGAGCTTTCAAAGACCCAGTCGGAAAAATTTGGGAGTTGGCTGATCCAGTAGTTAGTCCATTCTATACAAAAGGATTAGAAGGTAGCCCTAATGAATTAAAATTAAAGTATTTATCTGATAATAAGTACAGTAATTTAAAAGGTGAAGAACTACAAGCTGCTATAAGAAAAGAAATAGAAGAAAAAGATAAGAATCTAAAAGGAAAAATAGAAACACAAGGAACTACTCCAAGAAGATATACTGATCTTATTGGCTCACTTTGTGATTTGACATCTGGCTCTGGTGATAAAGGAACTCCAGTAGTGTTTATTCAAGGATATTTTACAAATTATGCTGACTAAAAGAGGCCTTCTACTAAAGCCTCTTTTATTTTTAATAATTATACAAACGAAAAAACATGATCCTGACAAATCATGTTCTTCGAGTTTAACAATGGAAAACCAAGAAGATTTCAAGAAAAACTTTACAGCTTCAAACATAATCAAAGACCATATAAGAAACACGGTAAATAAACCTAAAATCAAGATTCTTAACAAAGTCAGTATTAAGAATTGGCATCCTATCAATTAGCAAGTACTCTCTTGCTACACGTGTAATCTTAGAACTTGATAGGATAACATCAGTACAACTAATGTCTCTCCTTAAAGTAAGCCCAACTTAATGGTTACCTACACAAGACCCAGCAATTACATCCAAATGACGAATCAAATAGATATAACTGCCTGTCAAAATAATTATCATATCTAAGATAATTCTATATTACCATAAGTAAAAACAAAATGCAACAGTTTTTTTAAAAAATTGTAAAAAAAATTTCATTTGACGTTGCTATTCACATTTTAGTCATAGTCAGCATAAAAAAGTAATTAAGATTTTATCAATCTTAGTCATTTTATTTGCCATTTCATCTACTATATATGGATTATCTTTATTAAATGAATTAAAGCATTAGTTGGATTATTCCCATTTCTATAACATGTTCTATATATATTTTTATATCTGCATAATATTTTGCCATCTTAATTCTGCATATATAAAGGTTTCTAATAATCCTTCAATACTGTTCTATTTAATTTTTCAATTAACATGCTTATGTAAACAGAGACAACACATTGAATAGACGCAATTATCATGCTATAATAAGAATATAAGAAAGAGATAAAAACAAAAACGACTAGTCTAACTAGTCTAACCTCACATTAATGAGTGTTTAGGGTAAAACCTTTATTTTAACTCTCTATGTCATCTTAAATGGTATTAAGATAATATGATAATACCATATTGTAGGAGGTAAGTCAATGGCAAAAAAAGAATATAATATTGGTTTGGATATTGGAACAACTTCAGTTGGTTGGAGTGTAGTTGAAACAGATAATCAAAAAGTAATGCGTAAAGGCAATAAAGCTCTGTGGGGAGTTAGATTATTTGAAGAAGCAACAACAGCAGAATCAAGAAGAATGAAAAGAAGTGTTAGAAGAAGATATGATAGAAGACGTGAAAGAATAAAACTACTTCAGGAAGAATTTAATGAAGAAATTACTAAAGTTGATGAAAATTTCTTTCAAAAATTAAAAGAATCAAAATATGTTGAAAATGATAAAGAAAATAAAGAAATAATTTTAACAAAAGAAGAAAAGAAAGAACTAAGAGATTATCAAAATAAATATAAAACTATATATCATCTAAGAAATGAATTAATTAATAAACCTGAAAAGAAAGATATAAGACTTGTATATCTTGCAATTCATCATATTATAAAATATAGAGGTAATTTTTTATATCAAAGCTCTAATTTTAATATAGATAATTTAGAGCTAAAAGATAAGTTATATGATTTGTTCTCGGCACTTTCAAATAATATTCAAGAGTTAGAAATACCAGAAGACTATACTGATATAATTGACTTTGAGAAGATTGAGACTGACTTATTAAAGGACACTAAAAACAATGTTAAAAGTTCCCTAATAAATGATTTATCAGACGTAACAAATAAGAATTTTGCAACAGAACTAGGTAAATTAATGGTTGGTAATAAAGGTAATATTAATAAATTGTTAATGCTTGAAAGCGAGAATAAAATTGAAATTAGTTTTAGCGGTACTGACTATGATGATAAATATGAAGAATATCAGGATGCATTAGGAGAAAATATAGAAACACTAGATATTTTAAAGCAAATCTATGACTGCCTTTTCTTAAAAAAGATATTTAAAGGAAATAAAAATGCAAGTATTTCAAGCTTGATGGTTAAATACTATGAACAGCATAAGAAAGATTTAAATTTCTTAAAAAAATTATTTAGGAATAATCGTGAATTATACAATAAAATATTTAGAACTAAAAAAGATTTATGTTTATATGAAAAATATATTACCAATAAGATTGATTATGATGAATTTAAGAAAGAAATTAATAAATTATTAGAAGAATTATTCAGCTGTGAAGAAGTACTTATTGAACAAAATTTACTAAATGAATATAATTTGATAATAAAATCAAAAATTGAAAATGGTAATTTTCTTCCTAGAATAACTACAACTGATAATAGTAAGTATCCATATCAATTAAACAAATCAGAATTAATAAAAATAATAGAAAGTCAAGGAAAATATTATCCCTTCTTATTAGATAAAGTAAATGACAATAAAACATATAAAATTGTTAAACTATTAGAATTTAGAATTCCTTATTATGTTGGACCATTAGTATCTGAAAAAAGAAGTAAGAATGCTTGGTTAGAAAGAAAAATTAATAATGTTAAAATTACTCCATATAATTTTGATGATGTAGTAGATAAAGAAAAAACAGCAGAAAAGTTTATTAAAAGAATGATCTCTCATTGTACATATTTATTGGATGAATACGCACTTGCTAATAACTCTATACTGTATTCTAAGTTTAAAGTTATGAATGAGTTAAAACAAATAAGAGTAAATGATAGAAAGTTAGAATTGAAATTTCAGCAGCAATTATTAGAAGAATTTTTCATGAAAACAGCGGGTACTATTACTGAAAAAAAATTTAAAAACTATTTAATTTCAACTGGTGAATATAGTATGGAAGATGGTAATTTCAGAATAACCGGATATTCTGCAGATGGTAAGTTTGCTAATAATATGCAATCTTATGTGGATTTCTTCGGAGAAAATGGAATATTTGCTGGAACTAATTATGATGAAGAAGATGCAGAAGAAATAATTGAATGGATTACTATATTTGAAGATAAAGATATTCTTGAGAAAAAAGTTAGGGATAATTATAGTGAGTTAAGTGATAATCAAATAAAGAAAGTTTTAGCAAAGAAATATTCAGGTTGGGGAAGTTTATCTAAAAAACTTTTAAAGACTAAATATTATAAAGATAAAGAAACAGAATTATATAAATCAATATTTGATTTGATGTATGAAACTGATAAGAATTTTATGCAAATAATAAATGATGATAAATATAATTTTCAAGAAATGATTCAAGAGTTTAACAATACTGAAGAAAGTAAAAAATTAAATTATTCAATGGTTGAAGAATTAGCAACTTCACCTAAAACTAAAAGAGGTATATATCAAGCTCTAAAAGTTGTAGAAGAATTAGTCGATTATATTGGATATGAACCAAAAAATATTTCAATCGAAATGGCAAGAAGCGAAGAAGAAAAAGTAAGAAAAGATTCAAGAAAAGATTACATTAAAAAGTTGTATGATGGCTGTAAAAATTCAATAGAAAATTATAAAAAATTAAAACATGAACTTGATAGTCGTGAAATAACAAGTCAAAGATTATTCTTATACTTTATCCAGGAAGGTAAATGTCTATATACTGGAACTCCATTAAATATAGAGGACATAGAAAATCAGTCTTTATATGAAATAGATCATATTATTCCAAGGTCATTAATAAAAGATGATTCAATTGATAATAAAGCATTAGTATTAAAAAAATGTAATCAAGATAAAAAAGCAAATTACGTATTACCTACACAATTTAGAAATTCTAAACAAAAAGATTGGTGGAAGCATTTAAAAGATAATAAATTGATGTCTGCAAAGAAATTTCATAATTTAATAAGAGAGAAATATAACGAAGAAGATATTAATGGATTTATCAATAGACAATTAGTAGAAACCAGACAAATTACAAAACATGTTGCTAATATTTTAAAGAACCTACATAAAGATACTAATATCATTTATTTGAAAGCCGACTTATCACACAATTATCGTGAAAAGTATGATTTATTTAAATTTAGAGACATAAATGATTATCATCATGCACATGATGCTTATCTTGCAGCTGTATTAGGTGAATATAAAGAAAAATTTATGAAAAGAAAAATAAATTTTGATATGGTTAAAGAACTAAATAATAAGATTGTTGAAATGGATGAAGGTAAAAGAAAGAATCTTAGATTTGGATATGTAATTAATAGCTTGGATGAAAATTTAAATGATATAGTTTTAAAAATTTCAGAAAACTTAGTTGATAATGATACTGGTGAAGTATTATTTGATGCACATGAATTTAATAAAAGAGTAGAAGATACATTATATAGAAATGATATTATGATTAGTAAAAAGGTTGAATTTAGAAGCGGAGAACTTTATAATCAAACAAAGAATAAAAAAGGTGGAGCTGGTGTTCCTTTAAAAGCATCAATGCCAACAGAATTATATGGGGCATACACAAGTTTAAATCCTGCGTATGCTATACTTATAAAAATAAATAGAAAAGGAAAAGAAAGTCAAAAATTAGTTGGTTTTCCAATATATTTAATAAATAAATCTGAAGATGTAATTAATAATTATTACAAGAATTTATTAAATTTATCTGATAATGATTCATTTGAATTAGGTGAAAAGCAAATTCCATTTCATTCAATAATAAATTGGAATGGTCAGATATGTTCGCTAGTCGGTGCTTCTGATTATGTTGAAGTTTGTAATGCAATAGAGTTTAATTTTGATAAAAAATTTATGAAGATTCATAAATATGCCTTAAAGAAACTTTATGATAAGAAATATACTAAAGAAGTTGATGATTATGAACACAGTTTAGATAATATAATTACATACATTGTAGATAAAATGGAAAGTAAATATTGTCTATATAGTAATTTGATTGGTGACTTAAAAGATATGGTTAATTATAAAAATTATGAAAACTTTGACATAGAAACAAAAGAAAATATTATAAAGCAATTATTTAACTTATTAAAATTTAATAGTACAACTGCAAATTTTAAATTTTTGAATCCAAAATATTCTACTGCTTTTGGAAAGAAACATGGTAGAACTATAGAACATGCAACAATTATATCAAAATCAGTTACAGGAATAAGAGAGTCAAAATATGAGTTTTAGAACAGTCGTAATTACAAGGCAATCTAAGATTAGTTATAAAAATAGATTTCTTGTAGTAAAACAGGAAAATGATGAGAAGTATATTCATTTATCAGAAATAGATACAATAATAGTAGATTCTATATCTGTATCTATTTCTGCATATCTTTTAAAAGAGCTTGCTGATAATAAAATAAATATAATATTTTGTGATGAAAAGCATAATCCATTTGGTGAAGTTGTTCCATATTACTCAAAACATAATACCAGTAAAATGATTAAAGAACAAATCAAATGGAAGGTTTCGGATAAGGATAAAATATGGGCAGAGATAGTAAAAAACAAAATTATGAATCAAGCTTTATTGTTAAAGAAAACTAAGTCGTCAAAATATAAATTAATTTTAAGCTATATTGATGAAGTTGTTGAAGGAGATAAAACAAATAGGGAAGGACATGCGGCAAAGGTTTATTTCAATGCTTTATTTGGAAATAATTTTGTTAGAAATTCAGATGACTCTATAAATGCAGCATTAAACTATGGATATGCAATTTTACTTTCAACGATCAATAAAGAGATTATTAATAATGGATATTTAACACAACTTGGAATTCATCACAAAAATGAATTTAATGAGTTTAATTTAACTTGTGATTTAATGGAACCCTTTAGAATAGTAATTGATAATTTTGTTTATTATAATCAAGAAAGAAAACTTGATACAGAATACAAACTTGATATTGTAAATATTTTAAATGGAACTTTTAATTATCAAGGTAAAAATTACACATTGAAAGATATTATAAGAATGTTCGTAAAAAATACTTTAGAATCAATAAATAATTCAGAAAATTATAAGGAATTTGTATATTATGAGGGATAGAGTTATGAGAACAATTGTATTTTTTGATCTTCCAAATGTATATTCTAAAGATAAAAGAGCATATCTAATGTTTAGAAAATTTTTAATTAATGAAGGATTTATAATGATGCAAGAATCGGTGTACTCAAAAATTATTTTAAATTCTCAACAATCAAATGCTTTAGTTGAAAGAATAAGAAAAAAGGCTCCCAAAAAAGGTATAATACAAGTAATGAATATAACAGAAAAACAATATTCTCAAATAGAATTTATTACTGGATGTAGTAATAGTAAAATAATAAATAGTGAAGAAAGATTAATAGTGTTATGAAAATAAAAATAGACTTTATTGATTCAATAATAGATTTTGATAATTCAAATATATATTCATTTGAGATACATAATAAAAAGTATTTATATAGAATTTCATCATTGCTTTATAGGATTAGTAATGGAGATTTACCAGAAGATGTTGAATGCTTTGACAAAGACAATAATGAATTAAAGATAAGCAATAAAATAAGATTTTTTTCTGAATATTTTGACTTTGAGTTTGACTCTAAAAAATATTCAACGGATATTACAAAATATATTTTATCTAATATAGAACAATATGATAGTGAAAATATTCTAAGAGCATTCTCTAAATTATGTAAATTAATTGATAATGAGTTACAGAAGACAGATTTATCAATATCAGTTTCTACAGAAGAAGGTATTGAAAATGTAATTAAAATGTTTAAACTTAAAATAAATCAAAAAGAAGATTTATTAGATAATTTACTCTTAATAGTTGATTTAGAAGTTGCACTGAATTCTAATAAAATATTATGTTTTATGAATTTGAAACAATTTTTAACAAAAGAAGAAGTTCTTGAATTTTATAAATATGCAACATATAATTCAATAAATGTTATAATGATAGAATTTTCTAAATATGATTATTTTAGTGATTATGAAAAAGTTATAGTTATTGATCAAAGTTTAGACGAAAATATGATATAATAATTAGAGATGAAATAGAATTTATCATTTAAGAACTACAAATCTCTATTATTGTAGTAGTAGAATTAAATCTATTTGAGGTTTTAGTTCTATGTCATCTTAAATGGTATTAAAACCTTCCTTAATAAAAAGCAACCTACAAAAATGTTTTAGTTCTATGTCATCTTAAATGGTATTAAAACTTGTACAATAGCTGTTTGCTGCTTTAGTTCGTTTTAGTTCTATGTCATCTTAAATGGTATTAAAACTTCTTTTGTGATCGGATTTATTGACTTGTTGTTTTAGTTCTATGTCATCTTAAATGGTATTAAAACAATTACTTTGACAAAAACGACAGAATAATAGTTTTAGTTCTATGTCATCTTAAATGGTATTAAAACCATTTTTGAAAGATCTGAAACTTCATTACGGTTTTAGTTCTATGTCATCTTAAATGGTATTAAAACAAAAATTGTACAAAGTCAAGAGGTAGACCGGTTTTAGTTCTATGTCATCTTAAATGGTATTAAAACGCGTCTATACTTTTTATCGCCCATTCACATGTTTTAGTTCTATGTCATCTTAAATGGTATTAAAACACAGTACCATTTGTTTCACAAACCGTAACAGTTTTAGTTCTATGTCATCTTAAATGGTATTAAAACAGTTCTATTCCGATAAAATTTCTTTTTGTAGTTTTAGTTCTATGTCATCTTAAATGGTATTAAAACTTCAAAGTTTGCAGAAGTTAAAGAAACATTGTTTTAGTTCTATGTCATCTTAAATGGTATTAAAACATTATAATTTTTTATTTCGTATTCAGACCCGTTTTAGTTCTATGTCATCTTAAATGGTATTAAAACACTTAAAAGGCTAGGTGGGGCGTAAGTAGGGTTTTAGTTCTATGTCATCTTAAATGGTATTAAAACATGCTTCCCGTATCAAAAAGCAACCCGAAAGTTTTAGTTCTATGTCATCTTAAATGGTATTAAAACAGGTGTTAAATCTTCAAGGCAACCAGTTTGGTTTTAGTTCTATGTCATCTTAAATGGTATTAAAACAATCAAGCAAATACAGAAATTTCATCACTTGTTTTAGTTCTATGTCATCTTAAATGGTATTAAAACGCTATATTTTTGCAAACTAAATCATCCATGGTTTTAGTTCTATGTCATCTTAAATGGTATTAAAACTGAAGACCAAGCTAATACAATTTCAGACGCGTTTTAGTTCTATGTCATCTTAAATGGTATTAAAACAAGTCAAAACACTAAAATGTTAAATCTACTGTTTTAGTTCTATGTCATCTTAAATGGTATTAAAACTGACTTAATTGAAAGCACTGACACATCTGAGTTTTAGTTCTATGTCATCTTAAATGGTATTAAAACAGAAACACCAGCAGTCGAGACGTTTACTAAGTTTTAGTTCTATGTCATCTTAAATGGTATTAAAACAATTAAAAATAAAAAGTAATCCGAAGTTGTAATACAAATGTAGACTATATTTTATGTATCTACATTTGTATTACAACTTTATTCAGCGAAAATAAACAAAAATCACAAATTAATCATAAAAATAAGCAAAAATCACAAATTTATTTGTTTATTTATAACATTTATAGTATACTATAGTAAATTTTGAAAAGGGTGTTACTATGGGTGCTTTTGGGATAAAAAATAAATCGAAAGAATTTATTGAATTACAAGATTTCAAAAATAATATCAATAAGTTATTAAGCATTGACAAATATATTTCAAAAAAAGATTATATTACTTCTTTCGAAGAGACAAAAAAGACTTATGAAAAATTGTATCTTATGGAAAAAGAATCCGTTCTAGAGTCATGGTGCAAAAAAAATAAAACTAGTTATAAAACACTAAAAGCATTAGTGACCTACTATAAAAATACAGAACAAATTATATTAGAAAAGAATCAAGAATTTATTAGAAAACATTTAATACTAGAAAAAGAATATTTAGATAATATTTTAAAAAAAGATGATCCAAATATTAATTTAGATGAAGAACAAAGAACAGCAGTTTTAGCTGATGAAGATTACACTTTAATAATAGCGGGTGCTGGAGCAGGCAAGACAACTACTATAGAAGCAAAAGTAAAATACTTAATTGATAAACAAAAAATAGATCCAAATAAAATACTAATAGTATCATTTACTAAAAAAGCAACAAAAGAATTACAAGATAGATGTAAAAAGTTAAATTTGCCAGTAACAATTTCTACATTTCATTCTATTGCCAACACTATAATTAATAAAAATCAAGAAATAAAATACCAAATCGCAACAGCTGACTTTATGTTTACATCTATAAAAAAATTTATACTTAATAATACTAATGATGAAATATTTGTTAAAAAAGTACTTTTATTTTTTGCTAGTTACCTAGAAGTGCCAATATCAGAAGAAAATATCAATTTACTATTTAATAAACTAAATAAAGATGATTGTACAACAATACGATCAGATATAGCCGAATCTCTACAAGAATTAAGCAAAAAAAAGACAACACGTAAATACACAATACAAAATGAAAAAGTAAAAAGTATTGAAGAATGTAGAATTGCTAATTATTTATTTATAAATGGCATAGATTATCAATATGAACCAGTTTATAAATATGGATTCAATGATACGATAAAACCATATTGTCCAGATTTTATAATTAGACAATACAATAAAGAAATATATATAGAACACTTTGGTATATCGGAAGATGGGACAAATAATAGATTTACAGAAGAAGAACTTATTAAGTATAAGAAACATATAAATGATAAAATAAAACTTCATAAACAACATGGTACCAAGTTAATATATACATTTTCTAAATACAAAGATGGAAGAAATATCATATCACATTTAAAAGAAGAGTTAATAAAAACAGGTATTTCTTTAGAACCAAAGAACAGTAAAGAAATATATAATGCAATATTAAAAAATGCTGAAGATAAATACTTTAACAAGTTTATTCAACTAATATGTATATTTATATCACGTTTTAAAACTAATAATTTTTCTTCCTCTAAATTTGAAGAATGGAAAATTTCTTTAACCGATGAAAGAACAAAGTTGTTTGTAACAATTTGTCAACAGTGTTATTTAGCATATATGACAGCATTAAAAAATAATAATAGTATAGATTTTGAAGATATGATAAATAATGCTACAAATGTACTAGATAAAATGATTGATACTGGTACTAAATTACCATATGATTATATATTTATAGATGAGTATCAAGATATTTCTCTTCAAAGATTTGATTTATGTGAAAAATTATCAAAATGTTCTGATGCTAAAATAATTGCAGTAGGAGATGACTGGCAATCTATTTTTAAATTTTCTGGTGCCAAAATAGAACTTTTTACTAAGTTTGAAGAAATCATGGGCTATGCGAACATTTTAAAAATTACAAATACTTATAGAAACTCTCAACAATTGATAGACATAGCTGGCAACTTTGTTATGTCAAATGACAAACAAATTAAGAAGAAACTAAAGTCAAATAAATTCTTAAAAAACCCTGTTGTTTTAATGACTTTTGATGATTCATATGAAAAAAATGAATATAATGAAGGTCCAAGAAAACGTATGATGAATACTATAGAAAAGTCTTTGGATTTAATAGTAAAAGAAAAAGGAGAAAAACAAAAAGTCCTTCTTATTGGAAGATACGGCTTTGAGGGATATTTTCTAGAACAATATACTGATAATTTTATATATCACAATGGAACATTAAAGTCTAAGAAATATCCTTATCTTCAAATAGCTTATTTAACAGCTCACTCATCAAAAGGATTAGGATATGATAATGTCATAATTATAAATGCCAAAGATGCAATATTAGGATTTCCATCCAAAATAGTTGATGACCCAGTAATGAAATTAGTTATTAAAGATAATGAAGAGTATGAATTTGCTGAAGAAAGAAGACTATTTTATGTGGCATTAACAAGAACTAAAAACAAAGTATATATAATTACACCTAAATATAAGCCATCAAAGTTTGTGTTAGAATTAAGAGAACAATCAAAGAATGTAATTATTACTGGTGAAGAATTAGAACCCAAAAAAGAAATAAGTAATATATTAAAATGTCCATACTGTGGCTATCCATTACAACGTCGTGCTAATCATAATTTTAAAATAAAAAGTAGAATTTGGATTTGCTCAAATGACCCAGAAGTATGTGGCTTTGTAACAAATGACTTGTCTGCTGGAAAACTTTCTATTTCAAAATGCCCCAAATGTGAAAATGGATATTTAATAGTAAAAACCATAAAACATAAAAACGGTACTGAAAGCAAGATGTTAGGTTGTACAAACTATAAGGCAGATGGAACGGGATGCTCGGCTTATATGCTGGGATATAATTATACCCAAGATAAAGAAGAAATAAATTTAAGATTTTATGATGAAAAAACTAATCTAAATGAAGTAACACTATGTAATCATCCATATAAAGAATTAGTAAACGTGATAATTGAAGTAATAAATTCATACAAAAATATGAAAGTATCTCTAGGACCTAGAATGTTATTTTCTCTTTTGTCTGGAGAAATGACAAAAGCTATTCAAACATTTGGAATGTATAAAAATAAAAGATTTGGATATTTACAACCAATCGATAAAAAAAAGTTTTACATGCTACTAAGGGCTATGAAAGAAGAAAGGATAATTCAAATAAATGAAAGAAATTATGGAAAAATAATTATGCAAAAAGAAAAATTGAATGATAATGATTATAAAATTATATATGCAAGTATGAAACTGGAATAAAAAATTATAACTAGAATGAAACATTTTTTTAAAGATAGCAAAGGTGAAAATATGAAAGAAATTATAAATAATGGTATAAAAGGATTTCAGGTTGCAGTAACATTGGCTTTAACAGTATTTATAGTTCTAGGAATTATATGTGCATGTAATGCCTATGGAAATACTTGGACTGTCCACAAAGGGCAATACAAAGAGGTTTATGATAACAAAGAGGAATGTATTAAGAATAAATTAATGACTGGAACAACCGATGAATGTGATGATAACAGCAAGGTAATTTACAAAAATGAAGAAGAATAAACAAGAAAAATAGTTGCTGAATCCGTACAAAATATAGAAACATTTAATAAATGACGGTAAGGATTGCAACATAAAAAATAATATTTGATAGGAGCTGTATATATGAAAATGTATGATGAAATAAAAGGTCTAAGAAAAGAATATGTTTATGAACAATATACAAGGATTGTAGAAAAATATAAGGATTATGACAGAATAAGTAAGGTTAAAATGTTAGATGAGATATATAAAGTTTATGACAATCCAGATAATATTGTTGATATTTGTACAACTAGAGAATTAAAATATTTAAAAATGGTATTAGATAATAAACTTACTTTAGATGATATGCTAGAAAATCCAAAAGAACATGAAATAAAATATTTAAATAAAAAATATGACTGGGAAAGAGTAACTTTAAATAATAAATTTTTGCTGGTCTATGATTTTAATAAAGAAAGTTTTATTCCAGAAGAAATAATAGATAAGGTAAAACTTGCTCTAAAAAGAGTAAATTGGAGTGAAAAAAAGAAAATAGATGATTTAAATGAATTATTAGTGGGATATTGTAAAACACAAGGTACAGCATTATTAAATACAGTATGTGATTTCGCATCAGGAATAACTGAAATAGATTCAGAGATAATATGGAATTTTACATTAAATAATAAACTATTTAATTATTATGTATTTATTGCAACAAGGGATATAAAAGGATTGGGAGAAAATATTCCACTTGCAATTTCACAGGATTATTATGAGATAGAAGATGAAATACATGAACAAAGAAAGAAACAGGGATTAGCGGGTGATAGACATATAGACTTTAAATTATATAAAACCTTATTTTATAATGACTTTGATATAAATAATCCTAAAATTAAAAAGTTTTTAGATGAATTAGAAAATTTACCATTCTTTTGGTCTTCAGCAATAAAACCAATCAGAGAATATGCGATGCTTAATTTAGAAAGAGATTCTTTAAAAAAATCAATTAAAAGTGTACCATCATTAAAAAATGTTGATTTGACTAGTTTTTTTAAAACTTTAGATGAAGCTATGGATGAAATGCCCTCTGGAGCATTAAATGGACTTACACCAAACGAAGCAAAAAAAGTTAAAGCTAAGCAAGTAAATATCCAAATTAATAAAGCAAAAAGATATACTAAACAACAAAATGCTTGTATCTCAAAAAAAGATGTCAAATTATTTTATAAAATATATTTCGCTTTATTAGAGTTTACAAATAAAAAGTATAAGATGAATAATAAAGTTAAAATATATAACCATAATGGTATTAATCCATATGAAATAAAAGATATAGTAGATAAATATTGGGAAAATAAAGATACAGTCACATTAGAATTTTGCCTAGCTAATCCATATAAATTTAATAAAGAAGAGTTAAAATTAGCAAGTGAATTTAAAAAAGGAATTAGAAGTATGTTCTTTATTTCTAGGTATGAAGTAGAATATACTGCATTTATGGAAAAAGATAAAATATACATGGTAAAAGGATTAAATGACAATATAGATAATATTATCCCTTACAAAGAATTGCCATATATTACTATTACATCAATAATTCCATTTAAAGGTAATTTAGTTTATGATGGAATGTTATTAGGAATAGATATAAAAATGGGCAATGAATTCGATGAAATTATAGAAAAAGAATATGATTCGTTGATGAAATATTATCATTTGTAGAAAGATAATTATTGCAGGTTAATGGTTTAAAAATAAAAAATGTAACAGTAGTTGTAAATATACATAAATTATCATAGGTGATAAATATGTATAATAGAGCTAGTAAAAAAGTCGTTATTGATGCGGGTCATGGTGGATCAGATCCAGGAGCTGTATCAGGCAATTTAAAAGAGAAAGATTTGAATTTACAAGCAGCACAATATATGTATAAAAGACTTCAGGAATTAGGAATACCCGCTACAATTGTTAGAAATACAGATGAAACTTTAGATAGAAATGAAAGATTAAATAGAATCTTAAACGCTTATGGTAATGGTTCAGATGTAATATTAATTTCTAATCACATAAATGCAGGAGGTGGCGATAGTCAAAGTGTAACGAATGTATAACAATTAAAGCCAAATAAATATAGAAAGAAATGGAGAAATGTTATGAATATTAGTTACACTAAGAACGGTGATTATTTATTACCTAATTTAATGTTAAAAGAGAAAGTTCAATATAATATAGAAAAATATGGATTATTAAGACTAGAGTATATTAAAAAATATAAACTTGGATTATATTTTGATTTACTTGTTAGTGATAAATTAAATGAATATCTTCATAATATCGATACTACTGTTATGGAGATGGTACAGAAGTTAATTAAAAAACTAGCTGAAAAAGAAAATATTATTGAAGAATTAAAAAGTAGTAATCAAATGTTATGGATAAGTAAAATGAATAATATAAAAAATATGGTAGAAGAAATAGTTTTAAAGGAATATATCTATGTGTGATATAACTGATAAAGAATTTGAAAAAATATATTTACCATTCTATAACAATGTTAATAATTATTTAAATAATTATGTTATACCAGATGTAGTTGCATTCTATTTAGCAAATGCATATAGTAGACATTGTTTATCAGAATGTAATTTAATAAATCATATTAACTCTGCTGTAGATACATTTAATTGTAGGTGTGATATTAATAAACTTATACCTAAAGTGAAAGAAATATTAAAAATAAAATATAATTTAATAATAGTAAAAGATAATACAATGATATTAAAGAAATATTATTGAAAAGCAGAACTCTGTCAGATAAAACTGATAGAGTTTTTAAATTGTAATTAATTAGTTTGGGAGTAAATTTATTGTCTAGCAAGCAATGAATTTGTACTCCCGTACGAAATTCTTTTGTGGGAAGTGTCCCAAACCCTACTAAATTTGTCGGAATCTGTGATATAATAATTATATAAATTTAAGAGGTGTATCTTATGGAAGAATTACAAGAAAAGATTGAAAAATTTAATGAAGAAAGAGATTGGGATCAATTTCATTCTCCAGAAAATTTAGCTAAAAGTATTTGCATTGAAGCTGGGGAATTATTAGAATGTTTTCAATGGAATAATGAATATGATTTAGATGAAGTAAAAGAAGAACTTGCAGATGTATTAAATTATTGTATACAAATGGCAAATAAATTGGGAGTTAATCCTAAACAAATAGTTTTAGATAAAATGGAGAAGACAGCTAAAAAGTATCCGGTTGAAAAATCTAAGGGAAAGAGTACGAAGTACAATAAACTGTAATTATGATATATGTTAATAGTAAAAAAGCAACTAGGATACAAAATGTTACTTTTTCGTTATATCAAGAATGCTTAGAATTAAAAACAACAAATGATGAGTATAAAAAATGTGTTGATTTCAATTCGAATTATATAGATGATACATTAGATAAAGGAAGATTAGTATCAGTATTATTAAAATGTTTAAGGTATAGAATTACTATTGGTATTGCAAATTTATTAGATACTAATAAAAAGTGTTTGTCTGTATATAAGATGTTAAATTTGTATGAGCAAATAGATAATAAAGAGTTAAATAAAGAAGTTCAAAAAGCAAAAGTCGATTTAGAAAAATATAATGTTTTGAAAAATAATGTAAAAGAAATACGTGATAAAATGTATGCACACATTGATATAGTTTATTCGCTGGAAGAAGGAGATTTATTTGATATAGATGTAGATGCTTTAATCGAACAGTTAGATAATTCTTTAGAATTAATAAAATATATTATGATTTTGTGTGAGAAGTTAAGTGAAAAATCTGATGGAGATTCATTACATATAAAAATGAAAAATATGTTCAATTTATAGGAGTGATATATATGTTAGTATATGAAGGTATTAAATCAGGATTTATTGATGATGTAGATTTAGGAATAATAGCCGATAAAATTAGAAATAAGTATATAGAAGTAGTAAAAAGAAGACCTAGTGCTCCAGAGTTTAATTCATGGAAGAATTCTATGCAATATATGAGAGGTGTTTTAAGTGATCAAGCTATACCTAATAATACAGGTATAGCTATTGAATATAATATTCCTCCAACCGGTTGTAGAATCGATTTTATGATGTCTGGTTATAATCGAGATAAATCAAATGTTGTAATTATTGAATTAAAGCAATGGGATAAAGCAACTGAAGTAGAAAAAATGGATGGTGTTTATAAAGTTAATACATATACTGGCGGTGGAATGAGAGAAGTTAATCATCCTTCATATCAAGCTATGACTTATGCTAATTTAATAAAAGATTATAATGAAAATGTTCAATTAAATGATATCAATGTTGTACCGTGTGCATATCTTCATAATTATTATTTTGAAGATGATGATACCTTGCTATCTAGTACATATAAAGAATATACAGATAAAGCACCATTATTTGGACATAATGATGTTGTTAATTTAAGAAAATTCATTAAGAAATATATTGAATCAGGTGATGATGGTAATATTCTTTATGAAATAGATCATGGAAGAATTAGACCTTCTAAAATGTTGCAAGACTCTTTAAGAAATATGTTAAAAGGTAATAAAGAATTCTATATGATTGATAATCAAAAAATTGTATATGAATATGCTTTAAGAAATGCTATTGATACTGTATCTAAGAATGATAAAAATATAATGATAGTAAGAGGTGGACCTGGTACTGGAAAATCAGTTCTTGCGGTTAATTTACTAGTTGAATTAAATAATAGAAATATGACATGTTTCTATGTTACTAAAAATGCAGCTCCAAGAAATGTATACTCTTATAAATTAAGAGGTGATTTTACTCAAACTTATATTAATCATTTATTTCAAAGTTCAGGAAGTTTTATAAATGAAGAAAGAAATAAATTGGATTGTTTGGTTGTAGATGAAGCACATAGATTAAATGCAAAATCTGGTATGTTTCAAAATAAAGGTGAAAATCAAATTAAAGAAATTATAAATGCAGCTAAATTTTCAATATTCTTTATTGATGAAAATCAAAAAGTTACACTAAAAGATATTGGAAGTGAAGATTTAATAAGAAAATTTGCTAAAGAACAAGGTGCAGGTATTTATACTTTTGATTTAGATAGTCAATTTAGATGTAATGGATCAGATGGATATATTGCATGGTTAGATAGAGTGTTGGATATCAAAGATACTGCTAACTTTGATATAGATGGTTTTGATTATGACTTTAGGGTTTTAGATGATCCAAATGAAGTAAGAAAATTAGTAGAAGAAAAAAATAATGAAAATAAATCTAGAATGGTTGCTGGTTATTGTTGGAATTGGATAAGTGAAGGTAAAAATAATAGTAATATACATGATATAGAGATACCAGAGTATAATTTTGGAATGAGTTGGAATTTAGGAAATTCTACCACATGGGCTATTGATCCAAAGTCAGTTAATGAGGTTGGATGTATTCATACTTGTCAAGGATTGGAGTTTGATTATGTTGGTGTAATTATAGGTAATGACTTAAGATGTGAAGATGGTCATATAGTTACTGATTATACTAAAAGGGCAAAAACTGATACATCACTAAATGGCATTAAAAAGATAGCAAAGGAGCAGGGAGAGGAAGTGGCAAATAAAATTGCCGATTCCATTATAAAAAACACATATAGAACATTAATGACTAGAGGTATGAAAGGATGTTATATTTATTGTGTTGATAAAAATTTAAATGAATATATAAAGAAAAATATAAGTGAAAAAGAACACTAGTATAGGCTTAAAAATATTTAAGTTTTTGTTTCACTGTCAAATAGTGTTGGTGAGAAAAATCACTGACACTATTTATTATAGAACCAAAAGATTGGAAATATTCCCTTATTTTTTTTGTGGACTAATGTGTTCAGTTCTTTTTATGTGTTCCTAAAAAGACTGGTAAAGAAAGGAGGATAATATGGAACTGCTAAACTTGATAATCTTGTATTGGGGAAATAATGGAAAAAGAGCCATTTATAAGTTTAGTATTACCAGAATCAGTATTAGGAGATAATAGATTAACTTACTTTGAGAGAATATTATTAATAGACATTGTGTCACTATGTAAAAAAAATGGCTATTGTTGGCCTACTAATAGGTATTTTATGAAAAAGTTTGATTGTACCAAACCAACTGTATCAAAAAGTATAAGTAGTTTATCAAAAAATGGATATATTGATATAGAAATTAAAAATAGTGAAACAAATAATTCAAAGAGGATAATAAAATTATCCGAGGTGTTAAAGAAAAGAATAACAAATATTCAAAGAAATGCTAATACTAGTATTCAAAATAATTTTAACCATTATAATAAATATAATAAAAATAAAAAAGATATATTAGATAAAATTTATTATGTTGATGAATTTGGTATTGAATACTGGCATGGTGAACCTATTGAATCAAAAGAAGCAACTAAAGAAGAACAAGAAGAGATGGAGAAAATGCTAGAAAGTTTTAAAGAAATGGAGGAAGATATAAATTGATAAAGACACTCATAAACTTAAATGAGGTGGCTTATGTTTAATATAATAGAAACTTTCAAAGATGATTCTCTAGAGTTTAATGAACTGGTAATTAAATTTATTAAAAGTAAGGTAAATAGTGATTGATACAATGTGCCAAATTAAATTTGTATGGTATAATTTAATTGGCTTTAGTTGTTATACAACAAGGAAAGGAGAGTAAGCTTGTATAACACTTTAAATGTGATGCCAGATTACTACAAAGCAGGAATTTATATAAGATTATCAGAAGCTGATGAAGGCAAATCTTACGAATCTGAAAGTGAGAGCGTCCTTAATCAAAGAAATATACTAATGAATTTTATCAAAGAAAAGGGATTTATTTTTGTAGATGAATATGTAGATGATGGATATTCTGGTACTACTTTTGATAGACCGGGATTTCAAAGACTTATTGAAGATATTAAAGCCAAAAGAATTAATCTTGTAGTAGTAAAAGACTTATCAAGATTAGGTAGAGATCATATTTTAACAGGATACTATGTTGAAACTTTCTTTCCAGAAAATGGAATAAGATTTATTTCTATGTTGGAAGGATACGACAATGCAATTAATCAAGCAAGTAATGATTCAGCAACATGGTTATTTGCTTGTAATGATTATTATAGTAAACAAAATTCTATTAAAATTCGTAATGTTTTAAATGACAAGAGGAGAAATGGTAAATTTATTGGAAGTGCTCCAAGTTACGGATATTTAAGAGATCCAAATGATAAAGGACACTTAATACCAGATCCAGAGTATGCATGGGTAGTAAAAAAGATATTTGATATGGCTTATAACAGTGTAGGACTTTCTGAAATAACTACTTATTTGAATGATAATAATATAAAAACACCTAGTAGTTTGAAGAAAAAGAATCCTAATTCAAAAGCTAAATATAATCCTGTATGGACTATTTCTTCTGTTAAAAAGATTTTAAAAAATCAAATGTATGTAGGTGATATGGTACAAAGTGTACAAACTAAAGTATCATACAAATCTAAAAAGAAAAAATCATTACCAAAAAGTAATTGGGATATAGTTAAAAATACCCATGAGCCATTAGTAGATAGATATATATTTGAAAGTGTTCAAAATAATATTAAAAGAACTACTAAAACTACTATTACTAAGAGAGAAAAAAGGCTATTCGAAAATTTATTATATTGTAAGGAATGTGGTAATACTTTAACAATTTCTTATAGAAAAAATCATGATTATTGGACTATTAATTGTAATAGATATTCAAGAGATCCTAAAAGAAGAATGTGTGAACCTCATTTCAGTCCGTATGAAAAATTAGAGGAAGCTTTGCTAGAAGTTATTAGAAATACTTGTAAGAAATATTTAAATAAATTAGATATATCAGAAATATCTAAAAGTATTAATAAAAAAGATAATAGTGAAGTTAATAACAATATAAATGATTTAAGAAAGCAAGAAAAAGCCTTAATTAGTAAATTAGATATGCTATATCAAGATAAATTTAATGGCATAGTATCTGAAGAAATGTATTTAAGAATTTCTAGAGAAACAGAAAATTCTCTAGTTAGAATAAGAGAAAAAATTGGGGAGTTACAAGATGCAAAAAATGATAAAAAGATTAATAAGAACGATTTAAAAAATTACGAAGATAAAATAAGAAAATTGATTGATATTGATAATCCATCAAGAGAATTAATTGGAGCTTTAATAGATAAAATTATTATAGATAAAGATAGAAATATAGAAATTATCTATAAATTTAGTATGTTAAATGCTTAGAACTTTGTCGCAAGTTGCGACAAGGTGTACATAAAAATTTGATAAACTACTTATACAAGACAAAAAAATAATTGATGCAAGAACAAATGTTTGATATAATATGTAGTAAAGGAGGTTAGTAAAAATGAATAATATAGAAGAATATACTGAAAAAACTTTTGAAAGTATAAAACATATTGATGAATATGGAAATGAATTTTGGGAAGCAAGAGAATTAATGCATTTATTAGAATATAGTAAATGGGAAAATTTTCACAAGGTAATAAAGCGTGCAATGATTGCTTGTGAAACTAGTAATAATAAAGTAAGTGACCATTTTCCCGAGTTCAGGAAAATGGTTGACATAGGATCAAAGACAAAAAGAGAAACTATTGATTATCGTTTATCTAGATATGCTTGTTATTTAATAGTTCAAAATGCAAATCCTAGAAAAAAATCAGTAGCTCTTGGGCAAACTTATTTTGCAGTACAAACTAGAAAACAGGAAATTACTGAATTAGAATATTCAAAGTTAACTGAAGATGAAAAAAGATTATATACTAGAATTCTTGTTAATAACAAAAATAAATATTTATTTAAAACTGCTAGAGAAGCAGGCGTAGAAAATTTTGGTAAATTTAATAATTATGGATATAAAGGACTTTATAATGGAGAAACAGCTAAACAAATAGCAAAACGTAAAAATATAAAAGAAAACGAAGATATTCTTGATTATATGGGTAGTGAGGAATTAGGTGCGAATTTATTCCGTATTACACAAACAGAAGCTAAACTAAAAAAAGATAGTATAGATAATGAAGATGATGCTTGTTTAACTCATTATAATGTAGGTAGAACCGTTAGAAAAGCAATTGAGGAACTTGGTGGTAATATGCCAGAAACTTTACCAACTCCAGAAAAATCCATAAAAGAATTAGAGAAAGATGAATTACAAAAAATTGGAAATAATTAGGTAGATATATTATGGAAAATTAAATTCAGTTCAATTCCGTTCACTAGTATTAAACTTTAAAGGTAGTAGGTGATGTAAAAATGATTAAATTATCTCAAGTAAGAGATGCTCTATATGATGTTAGTATGGAAATAAGTTGTTATTTTAATATTAAAACAAATGAAATACTATGGCATTTTGGTTTCAATGAAGAAAATTCTACATATACAGAAGATGATGAATTTAATGATGATATTATAAGTATGTTTGATTTTTATACAAAAAATGATTATGATATTATGCAGGATTTTATTAGCAGTATAGGT
Organism: bacterium; assembly: GCA_963589235.1. GTDB lineage: Bacteria > Bacillota_I > Bacilli_A > RF39 > UBA660 > CAG-877. The sequence goes on from CAVAJX010000023.1 coordinate 29,932, forward strand.
AATGATTTATTAAGAAATGAGCTATATAATAAGACTAGAGGAAAAGGTGCTTTTCACAGATTTAGAGAAATAACTGATTACAATAATATAACTGATGATTGGTATAGATTTCAAGATAATGAGTATAAGAAAATTGCTGAAAATTGGTGCCTTGATAATAAAATAAAATATGAAAAAGATTGTTAAAAAAGAAAGAAATAGGTGAAGTAAATGGATAACAAATTTAATAATATGTTACAAGAGTTTTTAAAAAATAATAATGTTAAAGATATTGATGAAGCAAATGAAAAGTTGCAAGAATTTATAAAAATGTATAATAATGGTGAAATAGAATATAAAAATACACCACTTGATGATGCTTATGAAATATTAGAAGAAGCACAAAATGCAAGAAACGAGAAAGAAGCACTAAGGTTAGCTAAAAAAGCATATGAAAAGTCATCAGAATGTTTTGATGCAATTTTATTTCAATGTGACTTAGAAGAAAATGGAATAAAAAGAATGAAACTTTTAGATGATGGACTTGAATTTGAAAAAAATAGATTAACAAAGGAAAAATATTTTGATAAAGAAAATATTGGACATTTTTATGGAGTGTTTGAAACAAGACCATATATTAGAGGATTGGCTACTAAAGCAGAATACTTATTAGAAGAAGGAAAATTACGTCAAGCAGCTAATGTATGTAAGGAAGTTTTAAAATTAAATGAAAATGATAATTTGGGTGCCAGATATTTATTAATGGCAATATATGCTGCTTTAGAAGAAGAACAAGATATGCTAGACTTATATAAGAAATATCCCGAAGAAGACCTAGAAATGCTATTTCCTTTATTCGCGATATACTATAAGATTGGAAATGATAAAAAAGCAAAAGACTACTTAAATAGAATTGATAAATGCAATTCAAATTTTGTTAAGCTTTTCAACGGTAGTATAAAACAAAGTGAAAAAGTAAATCCGGGTTATTATAGTAGGGGAGATTCTTCTGAAATTTTTATGTATCTTAGTCGTTATGATTATTTATTAAATACAATGCCAAGACTTCATGAATATGTTATAGAAAATTTAATGAAAAGTAAAAAGAGCAAAAAATAAGCTTTTGAAATCATCTTAGAAACGAAATGGAGAAAATGGAAAAGTACAATGAAATTATTAATTTGGGGAGTATCTAATATTGGGAAAACTACAATAGGAAAAGAATTATCTAAAAAATTAAATTGCAAATTTTATGATGTGGATGATGAAATAATTGATAATTATGGAAGTATAGATAATTTTCAAGAAATATTTCCAAATGATTATGATAGATTTGATGAAAAAGAAGAATTAATGATGAATATTATTGACACTGAAAATAAAGATTTTATTATGGCTGTTTCACCAATCTTTTCATCATCTGTAGTTGAAGAATTATTAGATACCGATACTATTTCTATTGAAATAATAGATACACCAGAAGCAATTTACGATAGATTAATTCTTAAAGGTGATGATGCTTTAGAGTATAAAGAAAGGCATAAAGAACATTATATGCAAGAAATAAAATGGGATCAAGTTGCCAGTTTTAATGAATTTAAAGATATTCCTAAAGTACATGTAGATAATCAATCTATTAGTGAAGCAGTAGAAACTGTATTTAATTATTTAAAAGAAAATAAAATTATAAGTTAATTTATGTGAAAACCATATACGATTTTGGTGTTTACACCAAAATCGTAAAAATAAAGAGTAGTTACACATTGACTATCGGCAGGTGGCGAAGGCGCTGAAATCGTATACGCCCTACGAAACAACCCAACACTTGCCCAAATGGCTCTTGATAACATCGGTGACGCCGGCCAAATAGAAAGAAAAGTCTATCAACGCCGTCTTCCCGAAAATCCAAACAAGGACTACTACTTTATAATTCGTGATACGGGTAACTTAGAGTCATTACTAGTAGAATACGGTTTTATCGACAATGTCAACGATGCTTATAAGCTTCAAAACAACTTAACAGATTATGTAGAAGGCGTCGTAAAAGCAATTGCCGACTATGCACAAGTACCATATACAAAAGACTCAAAAACACAAGAAAACTATTACACAGTAAGACGAGGAGATACACTATATAGTATTGCAAACAAATTCGGTACCACAGTAGATACCATCAAGAGACTAAACAATCTAACTTCAAATACCTTAACCATAGGACAAACATTACTAATTTCAGAAGAAACATTACCAAAAGTATCCACATATATTGTGGAAAAAGGTGATACATTATACGGAATAGCCAATAAATTTGGAACAACTGTGGACATAATAAAACGATTAAACAACTTAACCGTTAACACACTTCTTCCTGGACAACAAATCCTAGTTCCAGCAACCGACAAAACTCCAGCTGAAGAAGAGCCAACCATTCCACCAATTGAACAACCATACATAATATATGCAGTTCAAAAAGGTGACAGCTTATGGAAAATATCTCAAAGATATAAAGTCCCTGTTAATGACATAATAGCTTTCAACAATCTATCAAACATAAACCTAAAAATAGGTGACGAACTTAGAATACCAATAACTAATATGGAAACAGAAATAACATATACCGTAAAAATAGGCGACACATTATGGTCCATTGCTAAAGATTTTGAAGTATCAGTAGACGACATCAAAAATGCCAATAATCTAACAACAAACTTACTAACAATGGGTCAAAACTTAATAATTCCACAATAAGATTCTCTTAATGAGAATTTTTTTCTTTTAAACTACCATTCATAAAAATTACTAAAATCTTCCAGTAATTGCCAGAAACGGATCCGACTCAACCCAAACAAAACCAACATCATTCCACAAAAAAAGAAGCCTTTTCAACAAACTCAACATCTAACACAAATTAGGTAAGCTTGTTATTGGTTTCTTTTAACATTCCTATACAGTTTTCTTTCTAGCAACTACAACACCGTATCCAATGCCAGCAACAACAACTAACATCAAAACAACAGCTAAAGCATCATTTGAACCTTTTTTTGAAGTATTTGATTCTGAATCAGATGAATCGGAACTATCATCAGTACTAATGGCAGCAGAAGTAGCATCACCAGCATCAACATAGTTCATGATATCATATCTATCAGCAACATCCTTATCATATTCGGTATTAATGGCTTCAATAATTTCATCGTCAAGACTACTTGAATATCCAGACCAAGATTTATTCCCAATTAAGATGTATGGAACCCCAGAAATACTTTCATCTCTAACATCACCGATTTTTTGTAATAATTCGCTATTATCAGTATTATACCAAACTTCATAAGCAACAAGTTCAAACTTATCACCATATTCCTCTTCAATACTATCAAAGAATTCCTCAGCATCGGCACAATGAGGACATCCATCACCATGGAAGAAATATAACTTTACTTTATTTGAATCTTCATTACTTGTTTCTCCTTCAGCTAAAACTGTAAAAGGTGCAATTAGTAAACATGCTACAATTGCTAAAAATATTTTTAACTTCTTCATAATTACCTCCATATAAATCATATCACAAAAATGAAAAATAGAAAATAAAACTTACTAAATCTCTAAAAAAACTCCATATAAATCATAAAAATACCAATTAACCATCCAAAAAACAGTCCAATCAACCAATATCCAAAAAATGAGCACAAAAAACAGTACCCTACCGATACTGTCACCATTACTTATTTTCCTCGTATAATATATTTTGTAAGTTATTTTTTTGCTTACAATTATTATTCT
>CAVAJX010000024.1:0-19804 GCA_963589235.1 bacterium
AAATTAATGATTTTTTCTCTCATTAATTTACACCTTAAAGTATACATGGTATAATTATATGTAGATGTGACAGACAAATAGTAATTTGTAAGGAGAATTTTATGAAGGAGTTTATTTTAGATGGTAATAACTTTGATAATTTAGAAGAATTTTATGAAGAAATTGATAAATTATTTACTAAAGATTTGAAATGGAAAACAGGACACAATTATGATGCGTTTAATGATTTATTACGTGGTGGATTTGGAGTTTTTGATGAAGGACCTATATTAATAAAATGGCTAAATTATAAAAAAAGTAAAAAAGATTTAGGAAATGAAGTTATCTTGACGTTGATAGAAATAATATTGGATTTTAATTCTGGTCATAAATGTAGATTAGAATTATACTAATAAATTACAATTTATTAGTAAGATTATTTTAATTATAAATATTATTTTGTTATTATTGGATGATATTTATAACAAACTCAACCAAGCGTTGAGTTGATTCAACTTCCTAGTTATTTATTTAATTATAAAATATATGTATAATTAAATTCGAAAGGAAGTAAATGTCATGAAAAATAAAATATTATTAATTTTACTATTAATTGTTGGAATGATGAGTTTAACCGCATGTGGTAACAAAAAAGAAAAAATGAGTGATGCTTTAAAATTCAAAGAGGAATATGAGAGCTTTAATGGTGAAAAAAATGATTATTTTAAATATAGAGATTTATCTATAAACGAAAAAAATCCTTTTGTTTATACTACTGCTGAAGATATTGTTAAAAGAATAGAAAATGAGGAAACGTTTATTGTATATTTTGGTGATCCAGAGTGTCCTTGGTGTAGAAGTGTAATAGAACAAGCTATAGAATCTGCAAATGAAAATAGTGTTGAAAAAATATATTACGTACGCGTATGGAAAGGTTTCCATAATGAAATATTAAGAGATGAGTATGAATTAAAAGATGGAAAACCTGTAATAAAAAGTAAAGGAACAGAAGCTTATTATAAGTTGTTAGAATATTTTGACAAATTATTAGATGATTACATATTAACTGATGAGAATGATAATACAGTTAAAACAGATGAAAAAAGACTTTTTGCTCCAAGTTTTGTTTCTATAAAAAATGGTAAAGCAGAAGAATTAATTGAGGGAATATCTCAAAAACAAGAAAACTTTAATTCCGAATTAAATGAAGAAGTAATAAAGGATGAAAAAGAAATATTTAATAATTTCTATGTAAAAACAAGTTTATGTACTGATAAATGTTAAAATTAGTTTAAAAAATAGAGTATCATTTCATTATGATTTGATACTTTTTTATTTTTTTTTGGTATAATTTTGTTGGTGATTATAAATGAGTAAAGTAGTTAAGAAATATAAATATGGAATACTAGCATTTTTACTTTCATTTTTAGTTGGATGTTTAGTAGTTTTACCTAATACATTTTTGGGGAAAGGATTATTTTTTTTAGGACCTGATTTTAATTTACAACAAATGGTATTTGGTGAAGTTATTAATTACTCATTAAAAGATGGTAGTTATTTATGGACTTGGTTTAATGATTTAGGAAGTAACTTTATAGGAACATTTAGTTTTTATAATTTATTTAGTCCTTTTAATGTTATTTCATATTTGTTTCCGGCTACTTGGTATCCTTATTTATGTCCATTTTTAATGATTATCAAATTTGGTGTAGCTGGTTTAACTTCATATTTATTTATGAGGCGTTATGTTAAAGATAAAAAATTAGTATTACTTGGATCTTTATTATATTCTTTTTCTGGTTTTCAACTCACAAATATGTTATTTCATTTCTATGATTCTGTCGTTTTGTTTCCTTTGCTTTTATATACTTTAGATAATTTAGTTTATGATAATAAAAAAGGATATTTTGCTTTGACAGTTTCTTTGTTAGCTTTTACAAACTGGTTTATGTTTATAGGGGAAGTTGTTTTTGTTGTTATTTATTATGTTATTAAAGTCATTTGTAAAAGTTATGATTTTAATGTTAAAAAGTTCTTTTCTATTTTATTAGAAGGAGTGCTTGGAACATTACTTGCTAGTGTTGTATTAATACCATCATTATTATTTACAATTTCTAATCCTAGAATTAATAATAATTTTACTTTGATTAATTCTTTAAAATATAGTAGTTTAATTGATTATATCGAAATATTTAGGTCGTTTTTCTTCCCTTCAGAAGTTATGACTCCAAGAGCTTATTTAAATGCGGATAATTATAATAGTATTGATTTATATTTACCATTTATTGGTTCTGTTCTAGCAATTTCCTATGCATTTAATAGGAGAAAAAACTGGCTTAGTATATTGATATTTACATGTATTTTATTTATGTTTGTACCGGTACTTAATAGTTCATTTTTCTTGTTTACAACTAAGTATTATGCAAGATGGTTTTATATGCCAACACTTGTTTTATCTTTACTTTCTATAAAATGTATAGAAGAAAATATTAGTATTAAAACTGGTGTTCTTACTTCACTTTTAGGTTTAGTAGTGATGATTTTATTGTACTTTGTGTTAACATATAGACATCCGGGTATAGAATATATTCATGATATTAAATATGTTGTTATGATGATTGGATTTATGCTTATTAATTTACTTATACTTGTACTTGTGTATGGCTCTAAAAATAGACTCAAGTATTTATTTGTTTTTGTAATACTATTTTCTGGTATCTGGTCTAATTATACGATTTATAAATATAGAAATAATAGTTTTGAGTATAACAAAAAATATTATGATTTTATGAATAGTTATAAAGAAATAAAATTTGATGAGTTAGTTAGAAGTAATTCATTTTTAGGATGTTATTCTAATCAAGGAATGATTTTTAAAAATGGTAATTTGTTATCTTTTAATACTAATAAGTCTGGCGCTGCTTTTGAATTTTATAATAGTGTTGATTATCAAGGACTTATTTCTACTAATATTGAAGTGAATAATCCTTTAAATGATTTCTTATCTGTTAAATATTTCATTTCATGTACTAATGAAAAAAGAGAAGATTATGAACTTTATAAGAAGACTAAAAATTATCAGATTTATTTAAATGATAATTATAAAGAGTTAGGTTTTGTATTTAATAAATATATTAGTAATAAGGAATTTTTAAGTAAAAATACTGAAGAAAAATATAGGATTATAAATGATATGATTATACTTAATAATAAGCAAATTGATAAGTATAAAGAACTTTATAATGATGATGTTGAAGTTCGTTCTAATACTTTTAAATTTGTTAATAATGGTTTTAATGCAAAAATTGATGTTTCTAAAGATACTTTAGTTTTATATACAGTTCCATATGATAAAGGATGGAAGGCTTTTGTTAATAAAAAGGAAGTTAAAATTGAAAAAGTTGATAATGGTTTAATGGCTGTTAAGATAAATAAGGGTGTTAATAATATTAAATTTACTTATTATCCTCCTGGTTTAAAACTAGGATTAATATTATCAATTGTTTCATATATTAGTTTATTGGTTTATATTATTTTGAATAAACACTATAGTAAGTAGCTATAGTGTTTTAGTATTTTTTAATAAATATTTCATATAATTAGATGAATGTTTATTAAGGAGATATTAATGAGACAATTTTTTAGTTATATGTTTTTAAGGATATATTTTTGGATACAGCTATTTATGTAAGAGTTTCTACAGAGGAACAGGCAAGGGATGGTTTTAGTATTCATGCTCAAATGAATAAGTTAACGAAGTATGCTGAAGTAAATGACTGGAAAATTGTTGATTATTATATAGATGATGGTATTTCTGGAAAAAGTTTAAAAGAACGACCAGAGGTTTTAAGATTAATTCAGGATGTTAGATCTGGTAAAGTTAAAAATGTTTTGGTTTATAAGCTGGATAGATTAACAAGGAGTGTAAAGGATTTAATATATTTAATTGAGTTATTTAGTGATAATAATTGTACATTTAATTCTCAGACAGAAAAAATAGATACTTCTAACGCTGTTGGGAGAATGTTTGTAAAGATTATTGGTATTTTTGCAGAATTTGAAAGGGAAAATTTAGCAGAAAGAGTTTCTTTAGGTTATGAGCAAAAGACAAGGGAAGGTAATTATACAAATTGTAATGGGGTTTATGGATATGACTATGTGCTTGGCGTTGGACTTAGAGTGAATGAAAAAGAAGCTGTTGTTGTTAAAGAGATATATCGCTGGTATTTAAAAGGTAATTCAATGTTAGCTATTTCTAAGATGTTACAAGAGAGGGATATTCCTACTAAAAGAGGTGGAATTTGGAGGCAGTCTACTATTAAATCAATTCTTACTAATCCTATTTATATAGGTAATGTTAGATATGGGCTTAGAAAAAAGAATAAGTTTGAAGTTCCTGGTAGGGATATAGTTCCTATTGTTGATAGAGAAGTTTTTTTTAAAGTTCAAAAAAAGTTTGATAAGAAGAGAGGCAAATAGTTGAGTTTTGCCTTTTGTTATATTAGAATTATGTTAGAGGTGATGTTATGAGTAATGCTAAAGATTTTTTAGGAAAAGTAGTTGAGGTACATATGGATAGACCCTTGGCTACAAAACATCCAAAACATGGATTTATATACATGGTAAATTATGGGTATATTCCTAATACTATTTCTGCTGATGGAGAAGAACTTGATGCTTATGTTTTAGGAGTTTTTGAGCCAGTTTCTACATTTACTGGAAAGGTTATTGCGATAGTACATAGAACTAATGATGATGACGATAAATTGGTTGTTGTACCAGAAGGAAAAGAATATTCAGATGAGGCAATAAAAGCACTTACAGAGTTTCAGGAAAGATTCTTTGAATCAGTTATTATTAGATAGTTTTAAAAGATTAATTAATATTAGATGTATAATTTAAAAGAAATAGTAATCAGTAGAATAGTTATTGGTTTTTGAGGTTAGTTTGTATAAGAAATATACTAAAGATAATATGAAAGAAAGATGTGTAGTAATGAAGAAAATAACTAAAAATTATTATAAAGCGACTAGGTTTTTATTTTTGTATAAAAGTTTTTTATACCGTTTTGTAACTTTTCCTACTGATTCTAAAGAATTTCAAGACCAGATAATAGTAAATGCTTTAAATATGAAAAATCGAAAAAGAAGAATAACCTATATTTATGATTCTGCTTGTAAAATTATAGATGATTATAATGCCGGTGAAAATATATGTGGATTTAAAAAATGCCAGTGTTATCTTAATCGAAATACCAAGTATAAATATGGTTGTTGCAGATTATGTAAATATAAATCTGATATAGGTTGTCTAACTAGTAATTTGGCTTGTAAATTATTTAACTGTTCAGAGGTGTGTTCAAGAAGAAGAGTAATAAAATGCGAAGATTTAAAAATATTAAAAGTTTTAAGTATAAGACAAAGATTTGTTGTTAAATCTGATTATTTTTCATTAAGAGAGGATGTTTTAAAGGATTTATATTGCTATACATTGACTTTTGCTATTATAAGAATAATATTACGTTTATTTAAGAATATAATAGTCCGTAATAAAAAAACATATGAATAATATATAATTTACTTATAAGATTAGTTTGCAATATAACTAATTTTTTTCTTGATATATTTAATTTTGAATTAAAAAGTGATTATGGTGTAAGTTTTGAGAACATTGTTAAGCTTTGAATTTTTTTCTATGATAATATTAACATACGACTAAACTTGTACGTTTTTATGAAGGAGCAGATGGATTAAAAACTGGACATACTGATAATGCTGGTTATTGTTTAGCAGCAACTGCTAAGAAGAATAATATGCGTTTGATCGCAATAGTTTTAGGAGAAGAAAATAGTAAGATTAGAAATAGTGAGACTATGGCTCTTTTAGATTATGGATTTATGAATACAAAGTTCAACTTATTGAAAAAGTCTGGTCAGATTGTGGAAAAAATAAAATTAGATAAATCTAATCGTTCTATGGTAGATGTTTCATTAAAAAATGATTTAGGTGTTGTTGAATTAGTTGATGATAAAAAACATAATTACAAATATAATATAGTTTTGGATAATATTAAATTACCTATTAAGGCAGGAAGTACAGTTGGTAAAATGATGGTATTAGAAAATGATAAGGAAATTTCTTCTACGGATTTAATTGTTAAAAAAGATGTTAATGAGTTGAGTTTTACAGAATTATTTTATAGTAGTATTAAGAGTATTGTATCTGGTCAATTGTAGTGTAAATATTTTGGTTTTAGAGGAAATATAGATGTATTTCTTCTTTTTCTTTGTTATAATTGTTTTTGTAGTAGGAGGATGTATATGTCAAAGAATAAAAATAAGAATAAAAATGACTCTAAATATATAAGTACTGATAGTAAATTTAGTCGTTATGAAAGACTTAAAGATAATTATGATGATTTAGATTTGTCTAAAACACAGCAACAACAATTAGTATTTGATGATGTTGATTTGGATGCTACTATAAATTTAGATACAAGTTTTATGGAGAAAAAGGATAAAAAGAAAGTTAAAAAGATAGTAGATGAAGTTGTTCCAGTACCTAAAGTTGATGATGTTTATGAAGAAAAAAGCAAATCAAATCTCATCATTGCACTTTTAGCTATCGCTTGCTTATTTTTTATGGCATTTATTGCATATCATTATTTATTTTTTGATCATAGCGAAAAAGTAAAAGTTGTTACTAATAAAGAAGAGGTTGTGGAAAAAGTAGTTGATAATAACTATTTATTCTTGGGTGACTCAATTACTGAACAATATGATTTAAAAGAATATTTTAAAGATTACCCGGTAGTTAATTCTGGTGTTTCTGGTGATGTTACTAGTAGTATTGTTGAGAATATGAAGAAAAGAGTTTATGACTATAATCCTTCTAAAGTATTTTTATTAATAGGTATTAATGACTTGAGAAAAGGAAATGATGTTTCTGAAATAGTTTCTAATACTAAAGAGATAATTGAACTTATTAAAGAAAATAGACCTTATAGTGAGATTTATTTAGAGTCTATTTATCCTATTAATAAGACAGATGATGATAAGATTTCTGATAGTGTTAAAGATATAGAATTTGATAATGAAAAGATTATTGAGGTTAATAATTTATTAAAAGACTTGGCTAAAGATGAGAAAATTACTTATGTTGATTTATATAATAAATTAATTGATGATGATGGTAATTTAAATATTTCTTATACTAAAGATGGTTTACATATTTCTTCTGAAGGATATGAAGGTATTACAAAAGAATTAATGAAATATATTAAAGATTAATTGTTATTTTTAATATTATGGCTGCATATATTTAAGTGTAGAAAGGAATGAATAATATATATGGAAACACTTAAAGTAAGCAGTAAATCTAATCCTAATAGTGTAGCAGGAGCTCTTGCTAATGTATTTAGAGAAAAAGGAGCTGTTGAAATTCAAGCTGTTGGAGCTGGTGCTTTAAATCAAGCTATAAAAGCAGTAGCAATAGCAAGAGGATTTGTAGCACCATCTGGAAAAAATTTAGTTTGTATTCCGGCTTTTCAGGATATAGCTATTGATGGTGAAGAAAGAACGGCTATTAAATTAATTATAGAGGCTAAATAGTCTCTTTTTTTTTTTGCTTTTGTATGGTAAAATTATCATAATAGGAGATGATTACATGACTTCAAGGGATGATATTATTTTCTGTGATCGTTGTGGTGCGGAAATGAAGAAAAATCAAAGATGTTGTATTAAATGTGGAAATATTAATTATAGTAATCCGGAAAATGCTTCTATGAGAAAATTTGAAAATAATTCTAAAAAAGATACATATGTTGTTGGTTCCGGAAGTACTATTACAACTGATTTTAGTAAGAATTTTATTTTTACTAAGAATATTGGTTATAAAAAAACATGCGTTTTAGTTAATATCTGTTTGTTGATTATTGGTATAATTGCTTCTTTTGTATATTTTTATACTGATAGTTATGATATTTTAGGTACTTTAATAAATCCATGGTTTAATATTTTACTTATTTTACTTTTATTATTCTTTTTAGAATCTCTTTCTATGCAGTTTATATATATGAAGGCTAATAAGCCTTGGTGGAGTTTCTTTATTCCTTTTTATAACAGTTATGTTTACTTTGATATAACAATGAAGTCTCCTTGGCTATTTTTAGTTGGTTTAATACCTATCATTGGTCAAATTCTTTTTATTGTTTCTATATTTAAATTTGCTAGTAAATTTAGGATTTCGGGAATACTTTGTTTTATTTTTTATCCTATTGTTTTACCAGCATTAGCCTTTGATACAGCTGCAGCTTATGAAAATAATTATTATATACAAAGTACTAGTACTCAAGTTGATGAAAAAGTTGTTCTTGTTAATAATTATCGTGGAAATAAGTTAATACTAAGTTTTACTTTGGGTTTAATGTTTATTAATTTTGTTTCTTTGATATATTTTAATTATGATGATATTGTTTCTGGTGTTAGAAAGTTTATTTTTATAAAAGATAATACTAAGATTGTTTATGAAATAAAAAAGGATTACTTATCAGGAAAATACTCTTGTACTTCAGCAGATTTAGCTTCAGATGATTCAGTTCTTTATATTGACTTTTCTAATAGTTCTGTTTTTGATGATTCTGAAAAAGTTAAATATTTTGGATATGTTAAAGTTAAAATAAATAATGATAAAAGGGATTTTTATATTACTTCAGCAAATGATTATTTTAGTATATCTGACGTAAAGTTTGATAGTTTAAAAAATTTTAAAGTTGATTTTGAAGATAGTAAAAAGATTACTATACCTAATGATGTTATAGTATGCACTAAATAAAATTGTTATTGATATTTTTTTAAATATGGCATATAATATTAGCAAGTCGATAATTAGAACTAATAATAAGACTATTTAAGCGAAGAGAAGTCATGTTTGGTGAAAATGACTGTTAAATACTTATTTATCTACTCTATAGATGATATTTTATCCGGTTAATACCGTTATCTAATTAAGTTAAATAAAGGATGGCACCGTGCTATTTAGCACTCCTTATAGTGTCATCCTTTTTATTTTTAGGAGGCTTTTATATGATTAATTTTAAAGTGTATTATGTCTCGAGTAGGACATTGTAAATATGTTATTAAAATAGAAAAAAGAAATGAGGAATAGATATGATAGATATTAAATTAATAAGAGAAAATAGGGATTTGGTTAAAGAAAATATTAAGAAGAAATTTCAAGATGAGAAATTACCATTAGTTGACGAGGTTTATGAACTTGATAAAAGAGTACGTGAAGTGCAAACTACAGTTGATGGATTAAAAGCTGATAAGAATAAATTATCAAGTAAAATTGGAAAACTAATGAGTGAGAAAAAAGTAGATGAAGCTAATGAAGTAAAAGAAAAGATAGCTGAAAGCGCTGATGAAATTAAGAAATTAGAGGAAGAACAAGTAAAATTAACAAGTGAAATAAGAGATAAAATGTTAGTTATTCCACAAATCATGGATCCTTCTGTACCTATAGGTGAGGATGACAGTTGTAATGTCGAAGTGGAAAAATTTGGTGAGCCAGTTGTTCCTGATTATGAAATTCCATATCATGCTGATATTATTGAAAAGTTAAAAGGAATGGATAAGGATGCTGCTGGTAGAACATCTGGACAAGGATTTTATTATTTACTTGGAGATATTGCAAGACTTCATGAAGCAATGCTTGCTTATGCAAGAGACTTTATGATAGATGCTGGTTTTACTTATGCAATTCCACCATTTATGATACATTCTGATGTTGTTACTGGTGTTATGTCTTTTCCTGAAATGGAAGCTATGATGTATAAAATTGAAGGTGAAGATTTATACTTAATTGGAACTAGTGAACATAGTATGATAGGTAAGTTTAAAGATCAAATTATTAAGAAAGAAGAGTTACCAGTACATATGACAAGTTATTCTCCTTGTTTTAGAAAAGAAGGTGGAAGTCATGGCTTAGAAGAAAGAGGACTTTACCGTGTTCATCAATTTGAAAAACAAGAAATGATTGTTATATGTGAGCCAGAAGAAAGTATGGATTGGTATAATAAAATGTGGAAGCTTACAGTTGATTTCTTTAGAAGTTTAGATGTTCCTGTTAGACAACTTGAATGTTGTTCTGGAGACTTAGCTGATTTAAAAGTTAAATCTTGTGATATTGAAGCTTGGAGTCCTAGACAAAAGAAATATTTTGAGGTTGGAAGTTGTTCAACATTAGGAGATGCTCAAGCTAGACGTTTAGGTATTCGTACTAAAGGAGAAAAAGGAACATATTACTTACATACTTTAAATAATACTGTTGTTGCTACTCCTAGAGGATTAATTGCTGTAATTGAAAACAATTATCAAGAAGATGGAAGTATAAAAATACCTAAAGCTTTGCAAAAATATATGGGTGGTAAAGAATATATAAAATAAAAGTGTAGTTATCTACGCTTTTTTTTGTTATAATTAGATTAGATAGGAGAAAACTTTGAAATTTTCTATCGAATATATAAAATAAGAAAGAGGTATTTTATGGGATTTATTAAAGCTTTTACTGGTGCTTTATCAGGATCTTTCGCTGATCAATGGAAAGATTTCTATGCACCAAGAACTGATGTACCTGCAACAGCTGCGTTATTTCAAGCAGTACCATCTGGTACAAATGCTGGACGTGGTGAAAACTACAAAGGTTCTGAAAATATTATTACTAACGGAAGCAAGATGATTGTTCCAGAAGGAACTGCATTAATTACAGTTCAAGATGGACAAATTACTGGTTTAATTGCTGAAGCTGGTGGTTATGAATTTAAGAGTGATGATGCTAACTCTAAATCATTATTTGCTGGTGATGGTATTTTATCATCTACATTAGGACAATCTTGGGAAAGATTTAAATTTGGCGGACAACCAGGTTCTCAACAATTAGCATTTTATGTTAATTTAAAAGAAATACCAAATAATAAATTTGGTACGCAATCTGAAATTTATTGGGATGATGCATATCTAAATGCACAAGTTGGAGCAATTACTAGAGGAACTTATAGTCTTAAAATAGTTGACCCAATACTATTTGTTAAAAACTTTGTTCCTGTTAAATTCTTACAACCAGGAGCTCCTGCATTTGATTTTAATGATATGGATAATGATGCTAGTAATCAATTATTTAGTGAAGTAGTTGGTACTTTATCAGCAGCTTTTGCCAATTATACTAATGATCCAAGCAAGGGTAATCGTATTTCTAAAATTCAAGCTGATCAAATTGGATTTGCTCAAGCAATGGCTAAGGCAGTTGAAGATGCATATCAATGGAAAGCTTCTAGAGGTTTAGAAATTGTTAAGACTGCAATTCTTGCTATTGAATATGATGAGGATACTAAGAAATTACTTAGTGATGTTAAGAAAGCTGATGCTTTATCTGGTAATAGAGGTAATTCATTCATGCAACAATCTATTGCTCGTGGTGTACAAGCAGCTGGTGAGAATCCTGCTGGTGCTGGAGCAACAATGGCATTTATGGGTATGGGAATGAATGCTGCTAATGGAATGGCACAAAGTACTCAACAAGAAGCAACTGGTACAAATCCATTTATTAACGTAGGTGCTGCACAAGCTACTGCTACTCCTGCTGCACCAGCTACTCCTGCAGCTGATCCTTATGAGGAATTAAAAAAAGCTAAAGAATTATTAGATGCTGGAGTTATTTCTCAAGCAGATTTTGATGCTAAAAAGAAAAATTTATTAGGTATTTAGTCTATGCAGGATGAAGAAAAGAAGGGTGTACCTGAAGTTAATAATTCTTCTCCTACGATAGTTCAAACTGATGTTGGTGCTAAAGATGGACAAGAAAAATGTCCAAAATGTGGTTCTACTGATATTAGTTTAAATGTTTCGACAGGTAAATTAAGATGTAATTTCTGTCGTCATGAATTTGAAAGTGCAAAAATATCTGGTATGCAAACAGATATTAAAGAGTTGTCTGGCGAAATTTTAGGATCTGGAGCAAAAGATATAATTGCTGATACTAAAGATGTACTTACATTTAAATGTAGTAGTTGTGGAGCAGAAGTGGTTGTTGATACTGCTTCTTCTACACAAGCTAGATGTCACTGGTGTCGTAATATATTATCAGTTAATCAACAAATTCCAAATGGAGCTATTCCAGATGTTGTTTTACCTTTTTCAGTAACTAAAGATGTTGCGAAAGGTCAAATAGAAAAGTTTGTTGGTTCTAGAAAATTCTTTGCTCATCCAAAGTTTAAAAAAGAGTTTACTACTCAAAATATCATGGGTGTATATTTTCCATATATGTTGGTAGATATTAATTCACATGTAAAATTAGTAGGACAAGGAGAAAAATTAGTTAGAACTTATACAAGAGGCTCTGATGAAAATTCTAGAACTTATTATGATGCTGATTTATTTAATGTAAAAAGAGAATTTGATCTTTCCATTGAAGGATTAACAGTAGAATCTAATTCTGATAGACTTAATAATACATCAGCCGCTAAGACTAATAATGTTATCAACGCTATAATGCCATTTGATATAGAAAACTGTGTTAAATATAATGCTAACTTTTTAAGAGGTTATACTTCTGAAAGAAGAGATATTAATATTGAGCAATTAAAATCTTTAGTTAAGGAACAAGCTCAAGATGTTGCGAGGTTTGCAGCTAATGAATCTTTAACAGAATATAATAGAGGTGTTGCTTGGAGTCAAGAAGATTTTGATGTTAAAGGGCAACAATGGAAAGCGGCATATTTACCAGTTTGGTTATATAGTTATCAACAAGTAAAAGGTAATAAAAGTATTTTACATTATGTGGCAGTTAATGCTAGAACTAAAGAGACTATGGGTAGTGTACCAATACATATGCCATTATTGATTTTAGTTTCACTTTTTGTAGAATTTTTAGGATATTTGGGAATGACTTATATAGAGTTTGATTATAATTATATATTCCTATTATCTGGTATTTTATATTTCATTATTATGTATTCTAGGTATCGTAATTCTGGTGCTAGACATAAACATGAATTAGAAACAAAAAATGAAGTACGTAATTTACAAAGAACAGATAATTATGTAAAAAGACTTACAGAATTACAAAATTCTTATATGTCTGGTGCTAATAATACTTCTGTAAATGGTTCTTTTGGCTCAAGTAATATTATTAATACGATAGTTGATAATATTAATATCAATATTAAATAATTATTTTTAGGGACGCTTGATAGCGTCTTTTTCTTTTGATATAATCTTTATAAGAGAAGAGTGTGGTAATAATGGTGTATCTTTATAAATGCAGTAATAATGCCTGTTCTTTTAAATTTGTGGCGACAAATAATACTTTTACTAGTTGTCCTAATTGTTGTGAAAAAGTTGATATTGTTGATGAAAATTATGAACTACCAGTAAAACAATATATACCTTTTAAATACGATAAAGTGCAAGCAAATCGTTTTATTAAAAAGTTTTTTGAAAAAACGCTTGTACCTATTGCTTTTAGAAAAAATACTAATGTTAAGAATATAGTACAGATTTATTTACCCTTTTTTATTTATGATGTTGTTGTTGATGGTGAATTAGCTTTTGATTCTAATGATTATCGTTATTTTAAAGATAAAACTTATGATTATAAAGAAACTTCTAGTTATCTAGTTAAAAATAATAATCATTTAGAATTTAATAATATTATGTCTTCTGGTATTTCTTCGTTATCTGATAGTTTTTCAAAATCTCTTTTTTATTATGATGACCTTAGCTATTTTGAGGGTGTTGATGATATTTTAGTAGGTCTTGGTGATTTAGATAGTGAAAGTAAGTTGGATGAAGTTCAAGCTAAATGTATAGATGCTAGTATTTCTGCTGTTTCTAAACGTATTAAACATCAAGAAAATGTATTGAATGATAATAGTATTAATGTTACTAGTGTTTCTACTAAAAGTGTTTTATTGCCATTTTTTATCCTTAATAAAAAATATAGAGGTAAAAATTATATGATAATTGTAAATGGACAAACGAGTAAGGTTATATTTAGTACTGATAATGTGATTTATGGAATTAAAGAAGTCGTTATTTTTAGTATTTTGTTATTTATAGTACTTTTTTTAATAACAAGTCTAATTGTGTATTTTGTATATAGGGTGTTTTAGATGAAGAGATTTATTATATTTATATTTGTTTTTGTGTTTAGTTTTTGTGTTTTAGATGTTTATGCTTCTGATAAGTATCAGGTAAGAACAGAGGATGATTATGGTGTTCCTAGTTATGTACATGTTACTGATAGTAATAAAGAAGCTGTTTTAAGTACTCCTTTAGTTGATAGTAGTGAGAAAATTTATGACTTTGCAGGTAAGTTTTCTTCCTCTGAAGAGAAACGTTTATATAAACTAGTTTCTAAATATATTGATACTTATGATATGGATATGGTAATTGTTACTATTAATGATAATCCTAAAGAAAGTGCTACTGCATATGTACAGGATTTTTATGATTATAATACATTTGGTATTTCTGATAGTCATGATGGTATTTTGTTATTATATGATTTTTATTATAATAGAGTTTCAATAGTTACTACTGGTAAGGCAAACCGTATGTATGGTAGCGGTCGTATAAAAGCTTTGAAAAAAGTTATTGCTGATAATATTAAAACAGGCTATTATGAGGCTGCTGTTTTCTTTATTGGACAGGCTTCTTCATTTAGTGAACTTGGTTATCCTACAATAACTGGTGCTGAACCTAAAAGAACGGGTGTTAAGTTATTGAAAGTTTTACCATGGCCTGGTATTATATCTTTTTCTATTGCAACTACAGCTATTTTAATTGTACTTATAATAAAAAATAAAAAAGTAGTTGTTGGTAAACTTACATATCAAAAATATCTGAATTATAAAAAATTTAAATCAGAAATTATAGAAGATACTTTTATTAATAAAACTTTGGATAAAAATAATAAGATTTAGTAAACGGTTTAACCGTTTTTTTCTTTTTACTGTATAAAATTTTAGTATTTTTTACATAATTAGAATAAGTAGAAAGAAGGGTTAAATTTGACAAAAAGCAATTGTTCTGGTAGAATATATAACTGTCACGTGAACAAAGAGGTGTTTGAAATGTTTTATGACAAGCAACAAGCTATAAATGCTTGTTCTACAGATCCGTCCCTGATTTTTAATGTTATTAAGCACGGATACTACGATGTAGTTGAAATATTAATAGATAAAAATAAGGTTGACGTAAATGTTTGTGATGGGGCTGGCAATGATGTTGTTACAAGATTGTTGAAGGCTAGACAGTATGATTTAGTTCTTCGTTTAATGAAGAAGAGAAATTGGGATGTTAATCATCAAAATGTTGAAGGAGATACCTTTGGACATATTCTAGTTTGTGATAGTTCTGTTGCGACTATTAAAATAGTTGAACAATTAGTAAAAAAGAAAAACTATCTTCCTAATATTAAGAATAATAAGGGAGAAACAGTATTAGATAAAGCTATCAATAGTAATTATATTTGTTGTGCATTTAAGATTTTAGAAGATAAAAGATTTAATAATATTGATGTTTCATCTTTTAAAAAGCTATGTAATGCATGTATAAATAATGTTTACTATGGTAAGTATTCTAAACTTAATAACTTAGAAGTAATAGTTGAAAACTTGGAGAAGAAAGAACTTATTCCTAGTATGACTAGACTTTTAGAGATAATAGTTGAACGTTTAGATGAAATTAAAAGTGAATTAATGAAGAAGAATGGGTTTAAGACTTTAGAACAAATAATTAATTCGTCAATAGAGGCAACTGCTTAGTTGCTTTTTCTTTTGTTTTAAGTTATTATATTTTAGGAATGGAAGTGATATTTATGCATTTACCAAATTATAAAGATGCTAGACGTAGAGAAGATAAAGATTATAAGAGAGTTGACTTTAAATTTGATAGTAAAATTAAAGATAAATATAAGGGTAAGACTTTTTATTTGAAGACCTATGGATGTCAAATGAATGAACATGATAGTGAAAATATAGAGGCTTTGCTTACTGGTCTTGGGTTTAAAAAAGTTGACAATTATGAGGATGCTGATTTAGTACTTTTAAATACTTGCTCTATTAGAGAAAATGCTCATAATAAAGCATTTGGTATGTTAGGTAGATTTAAGCATTTAAAGGCACAGAAAAAAGACTTAATAGTTGGACTTTGTGGATGTATGGCACAAGAGGCTAGTGTAGTTGAAGAAATTATTAAGAAATACCCATGGGTTAACTTTGTATTTGGTACTCATAATATGTATCAATTACCTAATATTATTGATAGAGCAATAGAAGAGAACAAACAACAAATAGAAGTATTTTCTAAAGAAGGTGATTTAGTAGAAGGATTACCTGTTATTAGAACTAATAATTATAAAGCTTATGTTAATATTATTTATGGTTGTAACAAGTTTTGTACATATTGTATAGTTCCTTATACTAGAGGAAGAGAAAGAAGTAGAGCTAAAGAAGATATTTTAAAAGAAGTAGATGAACTTATAAAAGATGGATATAAAGAAATTACTTTACTTGGACAAAATGTTAATGCTTATGGAAAAGATTTATATGATGACTATACACTTGGCAATTTATTAGAAGATATTGCGAAAAAGGATATACCAAGAGTTAGATTTATGACTTCTCATCCTTGGGATTTTACAGATAACATGGTAGAAGTTATTGGTAAATATAAGAATATTATGCCAAGTGTTCATTTACCAGTACAGTCTGGTTCTAGTAGAATATTAAAGTTAATGGGAAGACGTTATACTAGAGAAAGTTATTTGGGATTATTTAATAAAATTAAAAGTACTGTTCCAGGTGTTGCAATTTCTACTGATATAATTGTAGGTTTTCCAGGAGAGACTGAAGAAGACTTTTTAGAGACTTTAAGTTTAGCTGAAGAGTGTAAATATGATAATGCTTTTACATTTATATTTTCTAAAAGAGAAGGAACTCCTGCTTGTTTATTAAAAGATGAGACAAGTGAAGAGGAAAAGGAAAATAGATTACAAAGACTTAATAAAGTTGTTAATAAATATTTTTTGGAAAACAATAAGAAATTAGAAAATAAAATAGTTGAAGTATTAGTAGAAGGTGTTTCTGAAAAAGATAATATGTTTTATGGATATACAGATACTAATAAACTTATTAATTTTTCAAGTGAAAAAGAAGTTGTACCAGGAGATATTATTAAAGTAAAAGTAGTTGAGGCTAAAACTTGGAGTTTAGATGGTGAAGCTATTTGAATGGAGTATTAAATGAAGTTATTAATACCATTATTAATAGCGATGATTATAAAAAATGTATTGAATTAAAAAATACTATGGCCTCTAATGAAGAGTTAGTATTATTAATTGAAAAGATAAAGAAACTACAGAAAAAATATGTTAATACAAATGATCAGGAGTTACTTTTTGAACTTGAAAAGTTAGAAGAAGAGTTAAATAATATACCAATTTATGTTATTTATATGCAGTATCTAGAGAAGGTCAATGAAAAAATTGAGTTTGTAAAAGATGAACTTAATAATTATTTTTATGAAGTTTTAAATAAGTAAAAATTACATTCTAGTTTGAATGTAGTTTTTGTTTGAAAAAAATTATGTGTTTTTTGGTAATATTTTATATCTTTAGCATAAATTAAATTAGGAGGTTTACGTATGGCTAATTATAGAGAAATTGTTACTAAGGCAGTAATTGCGAAGGGAAAAAAACTTTTTACTACTGAAAATAAAGTAAATGTTGAGAATAGTCCTTCTACTATTTTAGGTTGTTGGGTTATTAATCATAATTTTAATGGTGTTAAAGCAGGAGATAGTATTAGAATAAATGGTAGCTATGATGTTAATATTTGGTATTCTTATGATAATGATACTAAGACACAAGTTATTAAAGAAACTAATAATTATAGTGAGGTTGTTCGTTTAAGAGAAAGAGAAGAGGAAACAACTAATGAAGAAATTATTGTTAGAAGTTTAAAACAACCTAGTTGTGTTAAGGTTGATATAGATGGTAACAGTATCAATTATACAATTGAAAAAGAACTTGGTATTGAATTAGTTGGTGATATAAAAATGAAAGTTGAAGCTAATGATGATGAAGATCCTTGGGATGAAATTGTAGAGGAAAAACAAGAGAATGAAGAAATTGATAAAAAAATAGATGAGGTAAATGAGGAGTTTCTTCAAGAAAATGAATAATTATACTTAGGATAACACTTGATTATACAGGTGTTATTCTTTTATTGACTTTTATTACCTAACAAGTTAGAATAAATTTCATTGGTGAGGATTTGTTATGGGATTAAGAGAAGATGAAAAGTTAGCTGTTGATATTTGTAATAATAGAATTGGCTTTGTACCATTTAGGAGAATATATACTACTTCTAATGAACAATTAGATGCTGTTTTTAGAGGCTTTGATCTTAAAGATAAAGATGTTTTAAGTGTATTAGGTTCTTCTGATCATGTTTTTTCAGAGTATTATTTGGGTGCTAAAAGTGTTACTGCTTTTGATATTAATGGGTTAACAAAATATTATTATTATCTTAGAAAATGGTCTTTAATTTATAGAGGTGTTGATATACCATATGGTAATGATAGAGAATGGTTTTTTGAATTAATAAGTGAAGTTTCAGCTAAAAGTGAATTAGAGGAAGAGGCACTTTCTTTTTGGAAATATTTAAATAAGAAGGCACCTAATTATACGAGCAAATTATTCATGGGTGAAATTTCATTTAATAGAAGAGTTCCTTATGAAAATGATTTAGAAAGTATGACTTCTATTATTGAAGATAGAGATATTGATTTTTCGAAAATTAACGTATTTGATTTTTTTGATTACGATAGAACTTTTGATGTTGTTGTTCTTTCTAATATTTTAGATTATGCATCAACTCCGGCTGCTCTTGCTACTTGTCGTGATAATTTAGTTGACCATTTAAGTGATAATGGTATAGTTATTTGTAGTTATGTATTGTCAGGGTATGGAGATAATGATAAAAATATGCTTCAAGATGATATTTTTTCTAAGAGTTTTGAAGTTGTTGAAGGAAGTAATTATTCTAATCCATTTCATCCAACTGAATTAGTTCCGGCATCATACGTTTATGTGAAAAAATAGGTAGATTTTGGGTGGCTTGTATTATAATACTTTCGTATGTTATAATATTGGTGAATTTACTACATATATATTAATGGAGGGTGACGGTGCAAGAATTAAAAAAGTTAATAACATTAATACAGCAACAATATGATTTAATTAATAAAAAATGGCTTGATGATGAGAACTATCATCCTTTAAATATGAAGAAAAAAAGGGTCGAAGATGTCTATAATGATGAGACACTTTTGCAATATGTATTTAATTATAGAAAATTTATTAATGATAATGTAGCTGAAATGGTCAAATTAATTCAAAGTGAAAATTTTGAAAATGTAGTTAATACAAGAGTTAAGGCGTTAAACTCAATACAATATAAAATTCATAATTATGAACTTAATCATGAAAACGGAAAAATTCCATTAAAGAAATGTTTAAATGATATTTTTGGTATTAGAATGATTTTTAATGATAATATTAATTATAATGAAGTAAGTTCT
Source organism: bacterium (assembly GCA_963589235.1). Taxonomy (GTDB): domain Bacteria; phylum Bacillota_I; class Bacilli_A; order RF39; family UBA660; genus CAG-877. Next base: position 19,622 of record CAVAJX010000024.1, read on the forward strand.
TTTATTGAACGTGAGTTTCCAGAATTAAAATGTATAAGTTCTGTTAGAGGTAAGTATGTTGCTATACACATATATTTTGGAAATGATGACAATATGAAGTTTCAATGGGAATTACAGTTATGGGATAAAAAACATGAGAAAATTAATTTGGAATCTCATGCAAAATATAAACAAGATTATACT
>CAVAJX010000025.1:0-3053 GCA_963589235.1 bacterium
AATTATTTAAAAACTTCCATAATTTTTATCTTGACATATTACCAGATGTCTTTTTTTCTTTATTACCCTCAAGTGGAATGAAAAGCTTACACTTACAAATTTGATCCCTTACAAATTCATCACAAGGACACAATGTAGTATCATCAACATTAACTCTGCAAGGACAATGGCCCTCTTTCTTTTCCAAACCTTCAACGATAACGGACACATACTTTTTATCTGGATTTAATCTAAAACCTTTCATTTTTTAACCTCCTTAAATAATCGAACTATCAAAGTCAGGTATAAAACTCTCACTTTGAGTTTCACCTTCCTGTACAAACGCATTATCTATTCCAAGAGAACACGCATAATCTATAACCTCATCATACTCCTCATCTGTAAGTTTCCTATTTAAATTAGGAAAGTCATCAATCTTACACACCGGAGTGTACTGATTCATTATACTAATAATTATATTATCTTTATATGTATCATATAAGTATTTAATTATTCTTTTACTATCATCAATATGACCAGGCAAAACCAAAACTCTAACTACCAAGCCGGATACAAGCAAATTATCTTTAATTTGAAACTTACCAGTTTGTTTATACATTGCCCCAATTGCCAAACTAGCACATTTAAAATAGTCATTACATTTCGAATACTTAGTACCAAGCTCCTCATCAAAATACTTCAAATCTGCCAAGTATATATCCACAAGACCATTCAAACTCTCAATAGTACTAACATTTTCATAACTACTAGTATTATACACAACTGGTATTTTTAAATCCTTGTTTTTTACATCTTTCAACACATCTATAATTTGCGGAACATAATGAGTAGGTGTAACCAAGTTAATATTATGAGCACCCAAATCCTGTAACTTCAAAAAGATTTCTTTCAATTTCTCATTACTTATTTCCTCACCATAGCTATTTCTATCAGTACTAATCTTTTTATTCTGACAAAATAAACATCTTAAATTACAATTTGAAAAAAATACCGTCCCAGATCCATTCTCACCAGATATAACAGGTTCTTCCCATTGATGAAGACTATAATACGCAAGCTTAACCTTATCAGAAGCACCACAGAACCCGACACTTTTATGCCTATTAACCTTACAATTTCTGGGACACAACATACAACTTTCTAACATATCCATAATAAACCTCAAAATTAAATACAGAATAAAAATAAAATATCAGAAAAGCCAACATAAATCAATAGCTAAATCTAACAACACTAACATAAATCAATAGACAAATTTAAAAATTCAACCAAGCATAAATCAATACAAAAATCCAATAACCAAACCATTTCTATTTCAACAACTCTTTTCTTAATTCTTCCTTCTCATCATCACTAATAAAAGCAGCCTCAATAGCATTCATATTAAATTGTAAGAAATTTTCATCAGTAAATCCAAATGTTTCCTTCAACAAACTGTACTCACGATTCAAACTTGTATTAGATACAGTTCTATTATCCGTATTAATAGTCACCAAAACACCTCTCTCAACTAGTGCCTTAATAGGATGTTTGTCCATGCTCACAACAACATCAGTATCAACATTACTAGAAGGACAAACCTCCAACGTAATTCTTTCATTTACCAATTTGTTCACAACAACACTAGATTCAATACTACTAATTCCATGACCAATTCTTTTAGCACCAAAATTAATAGCGTCAACAACACTTTCACAACCAGCAGCCTCACCTGCATGAATGGTAAACGGAATCCTTTCTTTATTAACTATCTCAAACAATTCTTTAAAATTACTAGTTTTATAATTAGCCTCATCTCCAGCCAAGTCTATTGCCACAACGCCTTTACCTAAAAACTCCTTTGTTAATTGAATTATCTTATAATTATCATCAAAACTAAAATGTCTCATCATACAAAATATCAAATTAACTTTTACACTTGGCACTTTTCCAAATCCTCGTTTCATTGCCTCCACAACTTCATAAATATTATGTTTACTCAAATGAAACAATGGACAGAATCTAACTTCAGCATAAATAACTTCATCTTTTTCTAACTCTCTGCCAAGTAAATAAGCATACATTTCTATATTATCTAAATCCTGCAACAATTTTATTGGCAAATCAAACTTAGCCAAGTATTCAGTTAAATTCTTTGACGTAGTATCAACAAGTTCACTAGTTGCGTCATAGCCAAGCATCTTATTAGTGTAATCAATATTAATAGAGCCATCAAAATGTAAATGTAACTCAATTTTTTTCAAACTGAAATCACCAACCCTTAAAATTCAATATAACAAAATTATATCACGAATGATATTTAACATAAAGAGTAGATTATAAATTCTCCATTATCAAAAATACCCAAAACTAACAAAGCGTAGATTATAAATTCACATCCATCAACAACTCTCAAAATCAACAAAAAAGCAAATCATAAATTTACCTAAATCAAAACTATCAAAAAAACATAATCATTCAACGCTTCGAAATTAGTCTAAAAAAGGTTGAATATACATACATCCTCAAAAAAAATCATATATTCTTTCGAGGAGGAAAAATATGTACACAGGTTTGACTAATGAAGAGGTTATAGAAAATAAGAAGAAATATGGCACAAATGAAATAACTAACAAAAAGAACAACAGCTTTTTCAAATTGTTTATGGAGACTTTAGCCGATCCCATAATAAAGATTCTACTTATAGCACTAGCTATTAAAACCATATTCCTATTCCAAGATTTTGACTGGTTTGAAACAATAGGTATAGTCATTGCCATACTAGTTGCTTCTCTAATATCAGCTATTTCTGAATATGGAAGTGAATCAGCATTCGAAAGATTACAAGAATCATCTTCAAAAATAAATTGCAAAGTAAAAAGAAATAACAAAATAACAGAAACATCAATTGATGATATAGTTGTTAATGATATAGTCTTACTACAATTAGGAGATAGAATTCCAGCTGATGGAATAATTGTCTCTGGAGAAATAGACGTAGACGAATCAAGCCTAACCGGAGAAACTATCGAAATAACCAAAAACTCCACCGGCACCAACAACACTGTCTATCG
>CAVAJX010000026.1:0-4252 GCA_963589235.1 bacterium
ATGCAAAGTTTACTAATGGTACTATTGAGTTTCTTAATTTTAAGAAGAAATATCCTTCTTTATCTTGAATAGCATGTCCGCATTCATGAGCGGCTACACTGGCAGAAGCAATTGAAGTATTTCTATAAATATCACTTGATAAGCGAACCGTTTTTGTCCTTGGATCATAATGATCTCCTAAAACACCTCTTACTTCTTCTACTTTTACATTTGATAATCCATTTTCATCAAGAATCTTACGTGCTGTTTGAGCTCCAGTTATACCGGCTCTATTTTTAATTCTTTTTGTTTTACTATAACTACTGTTTATATATAATTGTGCTGCTGATGTTACTAGTAATGATAATATTAATAAAATGCCTTGCATATATTTCACTCTCCTTTTTAATTGATTAGCTACATTAATCAATTATTGATATGATACCATATTTTGTTATTTTTTTAAAGAGTTACAGGTTATTTTTAACTAAATGCTCGGCTACTTTTAAGCCATCCATAGCTGATGTTGTTATGCCTCCGGCGTAGCCTGCTCCTTCTCCAGCTGGATAAAGTCCTTTGATATTACTCATCCCAAACTCATCTCTTACAATTCTAACAGGTGAAGAAGTTCTACTTTCAATTCCTAAAAGTATAGCGTCTTTTCTATCATAACCTTTTATTTTAGTAGCGAAGGCAGGTATAGCTTCTTTTATTGAATTTGATATATATGCTGGTAGAATGTCATTTAAATTACTTAAGGCATAGTCACCTTTAGTTATTACTTCAACATCGCCTAGGGATGATGACTTTTTGTTATTAATAAAATCACCTAGTAATTGTACCGGTATTTTACCAGAGGCTATTTCATAAGCTTTTTTTTCTAAGTTTCTTTGGAATTCAATACCAGCTAATGTATCAGATCCAAAGTCATCTTTTGTTATAGTTACGACTAAGGCACTATTAGCATTTTTACTATCACGAGCATGATTACTCATGCCATTAATGGCTAGATGTTTTTCTTCACTAGAGGCATTAACTACATAGCCACCTGGACACATACAAAATGAGTAAACTCCTCTACCTTCTTTTGTTTGATACGTTAATTTATAACTTGCTGCTGGAAGCATATCATGATATTTTCCATATTGATTATTATTAATCATTTCTTGAGGATGTTCTATTCTAAGTCCTACGGCAAAAGCTTTTGAAGTCATAGAAACATTATTTTTATGAAGCATGTAAAAAGTATCTCTAGCACTATGACCTATGGCTAGAATTAAGTTTTTACAAGGAACTATTTCATTACCATTTAATTCAATTTTTTCTAATTCATTATCTTTTATAATTAAGTTTGTTAGTTTAGTATTGTAACGAAAAGTCGCTCCTAGACTAATCATTTTATTACGCATATTTGTAATTACAGTACGTAATAAATCTGTTCCTATATGGGGATTATTTATATACATTATTTCTTCTGGTGCACCAAGCGATACAAATATTTCAAAGATTTTTTTGCATCTAAATTCTTTGTCTTTAACTAAAGTGTTAAGCTTTCCATCAGAAAAAGTTCCGGCGCCACCTTCACCAAATTGGATGTTAGAGTTAACGTTTAATTTACCAGTTTTAAAAAAGACCTCAACGCTTTCTACTCGTTTTTCAATACTTTCTCCTTGTTCAATAATTATTGGATTATAGCCAGAGGTTGCGAGAATATAGCCGGCAAATAAGCCTGCTGGTCCTGACCCTACTATTACTGGTCTTTCAATATTAGCGTGCTCTTTTGGAAAAACATACTCTTCGCTTGGTGTTAAAAAGATGTCTTTTGACTGATGCTTTTTTAGAATATGTTCTTCATTTTTCAATGATACATCTAACTCATATACATAAAATAAATTATCTTTTTTTCTAGCATCAAGACTTTTCTTATTAATTTTTATATCTAAAATATCTTTATGATTAACATGTAATATTTTAGAAACTTTGTCAGTTAAAATTGAATTATTATCGTTTTCAATATTTACTTTTATGTTACGTACTCTTATCATTTTATTTCTTACTGATACTCCTTCCTGCTAATATTCCAGATATCCAGGCAAAGCCTAGGTTGTAACCGCCACAGACACCATCAACGTCTAGTATTTCTCCTGTAAAATATAAATTTTTAACTAATAAAGACTCCATTGTTTTAGTATCTATTTCAGTAAGAGGTATACCACCTGTTGTAGTTTGAGCTTCATTAAAGGAATTGGTAGAAGTTATCTCAATAGTGAAATTGGTAAGATTTTGAATAAGAACTGATTTTTGTTCGTCTGTTAAATCTTTGTAATAACTTGTTTCTTTGATGTTACTTTTTTCTAATATTACTCTTACTAGTTTATAGTTTAGAATTTTTTCTAATGATGAAAAAATGGTACTTTTAACTATATATTTTTCTCTTTCTTCTAGCCAGATATTTGGATTAGTCTCTACAAAAGGAAGGAAGTTAATTATTAACTCTTCTTTTTTGTTTTCATTTAGTCCTCTACTAACTTCACTAGAAAGGTTATAAATACATATGCCGGATACTCCATAGTCAGTTAGTTGTATTTCCCCTTCTGTACTTTTCTTTATTTGTCCATTTTCTTTTAAATATACATAAACATCAGTTCTAACTCCTGCCCAAGCTTTTAAGAATTTACCTTCACTTCTTAGTTGAACTAAGGCTGGTAATGGTTTTATAATGGTATGATTAAAAGACTTTGCTAGAAGATAGCCAGTTCCATCGCTTCCGGTCTTGGAAGCTGCTCTTCCGCCTGTTGAGACTACTAAGTTATCACAAGTAAATGTTTCATTGTTTGTTTTTATAATGAATTTATCTTTATCTTTAGTAATATTTTCTACATAGGTGTTATTTTTAATTTCTATGTTTTTGTTTTGGATTTCATTTAATAAAGCATTTCTGATACTAGATGCTTGATTTGATGATGGATAGTAGTAGCCGGATTTTATTTTAGGAACAATTCCTAATTTAGTAAATGTTTTTAATACTTCATTACAGTTGTCATCTGTTATTATTTCTTTTAATAATTCTTTATTTGTACTGTTATAATTTGATAAATCCTGGTCATCGTTCCAATAGTTACAGCGACCATTTCCTGTTGCGAGAATCTTTTTGGCTAGATCATTGTTTCTTTCTAAAATGATAACTTCGTTATCGATAGTTTTAGCCTTGATAGCAGTCATCAATCCTGACGCTCCTGCGCCAATAATAATTGTTTTTTTCTTCATATTTATCACCATTTAAATAATTATATCACGTATAATGTTGAACATAAAGATTTCAAATTTTAAATTTTGATATAATTTATATGAAATCCGTGGGATTTATTTTTCTATTTATAATAATATAATTGGAAGCTTAAGTTGAATAAGTGTCTACCTAATTTCTTTTTTAGAAAGGAGGTTTGATGGAATGAAAACAAAAACCTTTATCATAAAGTTTTTACACTCTCTTTCTATCATTTTATTTCTTTTAATCGTATTGATTATTGTAATAAAAAAATGACACTTAATTCTTAGAAATTAAATGTCCCATACAAAAATGGTAGGCATTCAATTTTCGGATCAACTGAATGCTTCCTTTTTTATCAAGTTTCCTTGACAAATTAAATATATCATAAATAATTATTTTTTACAAGATGTCAAAAATCTATAGGATTTATTTTTCTATTTATAATAATATAATTGGAAGCTTAAGTTGAATAAGTGTCTACCTAATTTCTTTTTTAGAAAGGAGGTTTGATGGAATGAAAATAAAAACCTTTATCATAAAGTTTTTACACTCTCTTTCTATCATTTTATTTCTTCTAATCATATTGATTATTGTAATAAAAAATGACACTTAATTCTTAGGAATTAAATGTCTCTCACTAAAAATGGTAGGCATTCAATTTTCGAATCAACTGAATGCTTCCTTTTTTATCAAGTTTCCTTGACAAGTTAAATATATCATAAATGATTATTTTTTACAAGATATCAAAAATCTATAGGATTTATTTTTTTGTTTGTAATAAAAAAATGACACTTAATTCTTAGGAATTAAATGTCCTATCAACAAAACGGTAGACATTCAATTTTCGAGTCAACTGAATGCTTCCTTTTTTATCAAGTTTCCTTGACAAGTTAAATATATCATAAAATTTATATTTCTTCAATCATTTATTTTAATTGAAAAGTACTTTTTGTGAATAATTAGCAAAAATGTTACATTAAAATTAAAATAATAATTAGGGAA
>CAVAJX010000027.1:0-19962 GCA_963589235.1 bacterium
CATATAGTAATTGTACCAAAAATTTATTGCGAAGAAAATTTACTCTTTTTTACTGGAGAAGAGTTCTTTTATTTACATATTTAATAGTATGATGTATAATTTATTTGAATAAAATTAAATGATAAGTTAAAATTTAATTAGCTTTTGTTAAAAATAAATGATTGGGTGATTGTATGAAGGTTATTATGGTTGCGGGAGGTACTGGTGGTCATATATATCCAGCTATTTCTATTATAAATAAAATTAAAAAGATGGAGCCAGGTAGTGAGATTTTATATATTGGAACAACAGATAGAATGGAAAAAGATATAGTTCCTAAACTTGGTATTAAGTATGTTGGTATTGAAATGTCTGGTTTAAATAGAAGTAATTTATTAAGTAATTTTAAAGTTTTAGGTATGTATAGAAAAGCTGTTAGTAAGGCTAAAAGTGTTATAAAAGAATTTGATCCGGATATTGTTATTGGTGTAGGTGGATATATTACAGCACCTGTTTTATATGCAGCTCATAAGTTAAAATATAAGACCGCTATTCATGAACAAAATTTTATACCAGGTCTTTCTAATAAATTTTTATCTAGATTTGTAGATAAAGTTTTTGTGTCTTTACCTGGTAGTGTAAAGTATTTTTCTAAAGATAAAGTTGTTTACACTGGTAATCCTAGAAGTGAAGAAATTATTTCTACTAAGAAGGTTAATAAAGAAGAACTTGGATTTGAAAAGAATAAGAAGTTAGTTGTTGTAGTTATGGGTTCTTTAGGATCTACTACAATTACCAATAGATTAAGGGAGATTATCCCAGGATTTAATAATAAAAATTATCAAGTATTAGTTATTACTGGTAAAAATTATTATGATAAATATAAAGATATTGAGTTGAGTTCTAATGTAAAAGTTGTACCTTTTATGGATAATTTAATTGGTGTTATGAAAGATACAGATTTGATTGTATCTAGAGCTGGGGCATCTACTATTGCGGAAGTTACCGCTATTGGACTTCCAGCTATATTTGTTCCTTCACCATATGTTGCTCATAACCATCAATATATGAACGCTAAAGAATTAGAAGAAGGTTCAGCTTGTAAAATTCTTTTAGAAGAAGATTTTTCTAAAGAAAATTTAATTAAAATGATAGATGAAATATTAAATAATAAAGAATTATATGATAAAATGCATAGTGAGAGTAAAAAGTTTGGTATTGATGATTCAGCAACTAGAATTTATGAAGAGATTAGAAAGTTATTATAGGTGAGCATGATGAATGTAATTAGTGAAATAGAAAAATTAGATATAGGACGAGTGGAGGCAAATGTTAGTTTAAGTAAATATACAACTTATAAAGTTGGTGGTACTGCTTTAGCATTGGTTTATCCTAAAAGTGTTAAAAAATTAGTTAGTTTAATAAAACTTCTTACTGGTTCTAAAATAAAATATAAAGTAATTGGTAATGGTTCTAATCTTCTTTTTTCTGATAAGAATTTTGATGGAGTAATTATTAGACTTACAGAGTTAACCAATATTGAATTTTTAAGTTATAATAAGATTAGAGTTGAAGCAGGGTATTCTTTACCTAAACTTTCACTTCTTGTTGCGAAAAAAGGTCTTGCTGGATTAGAGTTTGCTTCTGGTATTCCTGGTACTGTAGGTGGAGCAATTTTTATGAATGCTGGGGCTTATAAAAGTGATATGGGCTATATAGTTCAAAGTGTTAGAGTATTGACTCCAGACTGTAAGATTATTACTTTTGAGAATAGAGAAATGGATTTTCATTATCGTAGTTCTTTTTTACAGAAACATCCTGAATATATTTGTTTAGACGCTGTTATTAAGTTGAAGAAGGGTGATAAGGAATTACTTGATGAGGTTATTAAAGAAAGAAGAGCTAGGAGAATTGAGTCTCAACCTTTAGAGTATCCTTCTGCTGGATCAGTTTTTCGTAATCCGGAAGGTAACTTTGCGGGTAAACTTATTGAAGATTTAGGACTAAAAGGATATCGTATAGGTGGCGCCATGGTTAGTGAAAAACATGCTAATTTTATTATTAATTATGATAACGCTACAAGTGCTGATATTAAGAATTTAATAGATTATGTTCATGACAGAGTAATGGATGAGTATAATATTGATTTAAAAATAGAACAAGAATTTGTAAATTGGGAGTAATTGATGGCTAAAAAGATAGTTAAGAAAAAGAAACTTAAAATAGTACCTTTTTTAATAGTGCTTTTAATATTAATTGGACTATCTTTTGGCGTGTATCAAGTTTTGAAAGCTAATATTAAGAACATTGTTATTAAGAATGCTTCTTATTTAAATGATGACTATGTTATAGATTTAGCTGGTATTAAAGATTATCCTAGTTTTTATTTGACTAGTAGTATAAAAATGGAAAAGAATTTAAAAAAGAGTCCTTATATTATTTCAGCTAAAGTAAAGAGAAAATTCTATCATGTTTTAGAGATAGATTTAAAAGTAAATAATCCATTATTTATTAATAACTCTTCAAGTACTGTTGTTTTTGAAAATAAGGGTACTGTTCCAATTGATGAAGAGATAGATTTATTTAGAGTACCTAGGTTAATGAATTATGTACCTGATGATAAATATGATACTTTTATTTCTAAAATGGCATTAATTGATAAAGGTATATTAGGAAAAATTGCGGATATTGAATATACACCAAATGATTATGATAAAGATAGATTTCTTTTGTATATGGATGATGGTAATATGGTTTATCTTACTTTAACTAAGTTTAAACAAATTAATTATTATAATGAAGTTTTAGAACAATTAGAAGGTAGAAAAGGAATATTATATTTAGACTCTGGTAATCATTTTCAAATTAAGGAGTAAGTTATGAAGAAGATAAATAAGAAAGAATTAATTAAATATTTTTTGATTTTTGTTTATTCTTTTATTTGTCTTCTTTTTATTTATACACTTTCTAGAGGAGATTTATATGTTAACTATGGTTTTAGTTATGCGATTAGTAGAGGAGAAGTACCATATGTTGATTTTAATTTAGTAATACTTCCTTTTGCTCCTTTTTTATATTCTTTATTTTTAATATTTTCAAAGTCTATTATTTGTTACTATTTAGGGCAAGCTTTGTTGTTGACAATTTTTTCTTATTTTGTTTTTAAATTACTTGGAAAGAAAGCTTGGCTTTATTTTATTGTTTTATTGATGCCTTTTCCAATTGCTATGGTTTCAAGTTTGTTCCCAGGATATAATTTTTTATTGTTGCTTTTAACAACAATTATTATTTATTTGGAGAAAGAAAAAAGTTCCGATTATTTAATTGGCTTTTTATTGGGACTTCTTTTTATTACAAAGCAGACAGTAGGTGGATTATTGTGTCTTGCTTCATTATATTATTTATTTTCTGACTATAAAAAAGTATTGAAGAGAATTGGCACTTTTTTTATACCTGTTATTTGTTGTTTGATATACTTAATTTTAACTAATAGTTTGAGTAATTGTATTGACTTATGTTTTTTAGGTTTATTTGATTTTGGACATAGTAATTTTCATTATGATATATTTTATTTGATTTGTTTAATACTGGCTTTTATAGTGATAATTTATAGAATCATTAAGAAACCTAAAGATATAACTAATTATTATTTACTATTATTTATGAGTTGTAGTTTTCCTTTAATTGACTATTATCATGTATCATTATTTTTAGCTTTGTTCTTTTTGATTATATTTTCAGATTTAAAAATAGATAAGGACTTAACAAAATATGCTTTAACATTTATTTTAGTACTTGGTCTTGTTTGGACTTTTGTGCAAACGCAATATATGAATAATTTTAAAATGGTTAATTATAAAAATTTGGAACTTTCAATTTTTTCAGATAAATACATAAAAAATGTAGAAAAACTTGATGGATATTTAGCTAAACAAGATAAGGATGTTGTTTATTTTTTACGAGGTTCGGAGAATTATTTTTATAAAATAAAAGGTAATTTAGATATTACATATTTTGATTTACCTAACTATGGTAATTATGGTTATTCTGGTAATGATAAGATAATTAAGAGACTTAGCAAGTTAAAAAACGTATTGATTGTTATTGATAAGGAATGTTATTTAAGTGATGAAGATTTTCAACAGTATGAAAAAGAGGCTGTTACTTATATAATCGATAATAGTAAATTAGTGAAGAAAATAGGAAATTATGAAGTTTATTTAAAATAAAACATTGGTTTGGTTATGAGGTGATTAATAATATGGCTATAAAGGATACTGTTTTAAAAATTTTAAAAGATAATATTAAGTATTTTATAGTGTTTTCTATGGCGCTTTTTTGTTTAATTTTTTTTGGACACTTAAATTCATATGAATCTGTATGGAACTATGGATTTAGTTATGCATTTGCGATAGGAGAAATTCCATATGTAGATTTTAATATGATCATACCAGGATTTTATAATTTTATTATGTCATTAGGTTTACATATATCACATAATAATTTGGTTTTTTTGATAGAACAGTCAATTTTAATTACTTTAACATTTTTGATAGTCTATAAAATGTATGGTAAGAAAGCTTGGATATTTTTGTTTTTCATGTCTCTTCTTGGATTTTTTGCTTTTTGTCCAACTTATAATTTTTTCTTGATGTTTTTAACAATACTAATTATTTATTTAGAAAAAGAAAAAAGCTCTGATTATTTGCTTGGCTTTTTACTTGGTCTTTGTATCTTAACTAAACATACAGTCGGAGTATTCTTGGTCATTCCTAGTTTTATATTTTATTTTAAGGATAAGAAAAAGTTATTTAAAAGATTCATTGGGTGTTTAGTACCTTGTGTTATTTTTGTAATTTATTTATTGATCGTTGGTGCTTTTGAAGAATTTTTTGATTTATGTATCCTTTGTTTGTTTGATTTTGCTAGTAAAAACAGTGAAATGATTACTGGATATGTTGTTTTTAGTATTATACTTTTAGTTTTAACTATTGTATATATCATTTTTAATAAAAAAGATATACTTGGTTATTATTTAGTTAGTTATTTTTCTGTTATGATACCAATATTTTCTTATTATCATTTTAGTTTGTATTTGGCAATTTGTTCTTTGATGTTACTTTCAACATTAAAACTTTCAGATAGATATCTTGCAATATTGGGAATTAGTTTTACTATGATAATATTTTCATTTTATATAATTCTTAATATAAATGGTGAATTTCTTTCAGTACATAATTTTAACTATGTATATTCCTTGGCAGGTAATAAAAATAATTTTGAGTATTTGAATAAGCTTTATCTAAAATATAGTAAACAGTCAAATACTAATGTAATTTCTAGTAAAAGTGTTTGGATTAAAGTTTCTAATGAAGAAAAGTTGAATTATTTTACAATAATTAATAGAGGTAACTTTGGATATAATGGTACAAAGAAAATGATTGATAGGGTTAATAAAGAAACACCTACTTATTATATTATTGATATGCCTGAGTATGAAAGAACTAAAAAGTATACTGGACAATTTGATGTAGAGTTGTGCGATTATATTATTAGTAATAGTAAATTAGTGGAGAAAAAAGGAAATTATGAAGTTTATTTAAAATAAAACTTTGATTTGGTTATGAGGTGGCAAATGGTTACAAAAAAATTCGATTTAAATTTTATAAAGAACAATTTTAAATATGTTATTGTATTTTTTCTGGCACTTTTTGTTTTGACTTTCTTTGGTCATGTTAATTCATATGATTCTATATGGAATTATGGATTTAGTTATGCATTTGCGATAGGAGAAATTCCATATGTAGACTTTAATATGATTACACCAGGATTTTATAGTTTTATTATGTCATTGGGATTGTTTATATCTCATAATAATTTAGTAATTTTGATTGAACAAGCCTTTTTAATAACTGCAGTTTTTTATATTGTTTATAAGATGTATGGAAAGATGACTTGGTTATTTTTGTTCTTTATGTCTTTTCCAAGATTTTATGCTTTTAGTTTAACTTATAATTTCTTTATATTATTATTAACAATACTTATCGTTTATTTAGAAAAGAAAGAATCATCTGATTATTTGATTGGATTTTTACTGGGACTTTGTATTTTAACTAAACATACAGTTGGTGTATTCTTGATTATTCCTAGTTTTATATTTTATTTTAAGGATAAGAAGAAGTTATTTAAAAGATTCATTGGATGCTTGGTACCTTGTATTATTTTCGTAATTTATTTATTGATCATTGGTGCTTTTAAGGACTTTTTTGATTTATGCGTTCTTGGTTTGTTTGATTTTGCTAGTAAAAACAGTGAAATGGTTATTGGATATATTATCGGATGTTTACTTTTGTTGGTTTTTAATATTTTGTATATTGTATTTAATAAAAAAGATATACTCGGTTATTATGTTATTTGCTTTTTTTCTGTTATGTTACCAATTTTTACTCATTATCATTTTTGTTTGTATTTAACAAGTTGTTCGTTGTTGTTGATTGCTTGGTTAAAAAAAACAAGGATTTCAGCTAATTATATTGGAACTTTAGGAATTATTTTAACTGTGATAACTTTTTCCTTTCATACTTTACTTATTCCATATAAGTTTTTTCTTAAGGCTCATAATTTTGATTATTTATATGTAGGGACTATGGATAGAGTTAAATTTAATTCTTTGAATAAGTTGTATTTAAAATATAAAAATATTTCCAATACTAATATGGTTTCTAGTATAAGTGTTTTGGTTAAAATTTCTAATGAAGATCGACTTGATTATTTTATGGTTCCTTTAACTGGAAATTTTGGTTATAATGGTACTAAGAAGATGATTAATAAAGTTAAGAACACGGGTCGTTGTTATTATATTATTGATATGGATGAGTATGAAAAAACTAAAAAACATACTGGACAATTTGATGTAGAGTTGTGTGATTATATTATTAATAATAGTGAGTTAATAGAAAAGTATGAAAATTATACTGTATATTACTATGGGGAGTAGATATATATTGACTTGTTATATAATAGAAATTTTGTTGAAGGAGTGAGTTTTATTTATGAGTAATAATGCAGGTATGAAGATTTTTTTGAAATGTAGTATTGTTTTTTTCTTTTCGTTAGCTGTCCTTATGTTTTTTGGTATGTATATTAATTCTTATGACGCTATATGGAATTATGGATTTAGTTATTCTATTGCTAGAGGGGAGATTCCATATAGAGATTTTACAATGATTATTCCGCCTTTATATAATTTTATTATGTCTATTGGCTTAATTGTTTTTTCACATGATAATTTAGTTTTCTTAATTGAACAGGCTTTACTTATTTCTTTGACATTTTATTTTCTTTATAAAATGTATGAAGAAAAAGCTTGGTTTTTCTTAGTTATGTTGTGTTTTCCATTATTTTATAATTTTGCGCCATCATATAATTATTTTCTTTTCTTTTTAGTTGTTGTACTGATTTATTGTGAAAAGTTTAACAAAAATGACTATTTAATTGGTGTTATATTGGCTTCTATGCTTCTTACTAAATATACCACTGGTGCTTTTTTGATACTACCAAGTATTATTTCGTGCTTTAAAGATAGGCATAAATTATTGAAAAGACTTGTTGGAATGATTATTCCTTGTTTGATATTTTTAATATATTTAATTTTTAATAATGCTCTTTATCAATTCTTCGATTTATGTTTTTTGGGACTTTTTGATTTTGCTCAAAAAAATACAGAGTTATTTACAAATGCTTTTTTTGTTTCATTAGTACTTTTTTTAATTTCTATTTATTTACTTATTAAAGATAAGAAAAATATTGTTCGTTGGATAGCGGTGTTGTCTTATGTTATTATTTTTCCAAATGTTTCGCCTAATCATTTGTATACTTATACTTTGTTTTTTTCTTTGAACTTTATTTCTAGTGACTTGGTATTGCCAAAAAAATATATTTATAGATTTGTTTTTATAATTGTTTTAATTTTAGTGATTTATTTTTGTTTAATTACTAATCTTAATGTTTTTAGATCAAGGCCATATGGGTTTCATAATTTTAAATTCTATTTAAGTAATCCTGGAGAAAGAGGAAATATTGAAGAACAAGTTAAGTTATATTCTTTGTATGAAAAGAAAGGTAAAACTTATTTTTTATCATCTTCAGCAGTATGGAGTCAAATTATTAATGAAGAGGACACTAATTATTTTACAATACTTAATAAAGGTAACTTTGGGTATAATGGTACAAAGAAAATGATAAATAAAATAAAATCTATGCATGATGTTTATTTTATAATAGATCTTTATGAATATAAAATGGTTGATATTATTTATATGTCACAGTTTGATGTTGAGATAATTGATTATATAGTAAAAAAAGGAAAAAGAGTTGATTCTGGAAATAAATATGATATCTATTATATAGATTAGTTATATTGGAAGGGTGTTTTTAATGTTTACTAAAAAGTATAAAAAGTTCATTTTAATAATATTTTTGTTTTTATTATTTTTAATATTTAATCTTATTTTATTGCCAACTAATTTAGATGAAATTTGGAATTATGGATTTAGTCATAATTTATATTCTGGGCTTATTCCTTATAAAGATTTTAATATGGTGCTTACACCTTTTTATCCTTTTGTTATGTCTCTTGGATTTCATGTTTTTGGCTCTAGTATGTTAGTTTTTCATGTTGAACATGCAATTATTCTAACTTGTCTTTGTATATTATTATTTTCATTATTAGATAAAAGAGCTTGGATTATTATTGCATTTATATTAATTCCAATTAATGTTTCATTTCCAAGTTATAATATATTTTTATACTTTTTATTAGTATTAACCATTTATTTAGAAAAGGAAAAAAAGTCTGACTATTTAATTGGATTTTTACTAGGTCTTTGTGTTTTAACTAAACATAGTGTTGGTTTATGTTTATTATTACCAAGTCTATATTATATTAAAGATTTAAAAAAAATAGGAAAAAGATTTATAGGATTTATAATTCCTTTATGTATATTTGTTATTTATTTAGTAGTTACAAAAAGTTTGATGCCATTTATTGATTTATGTTTTTTAGGACTTTTTGATTTTGCTAGTGAGAATGGTAAAGGATTTAATATATACTTTTTGTTGTTTATTATAATGATTGGAATTACAATATATTTCATTATTAAAGATAGAAAAAACGTAGTTAATTATTATGTTTTAGCTTTTTATAGTATAATGATACCTTTATTTGATACTTATCATTTTGCTGTTGCTTTATTAGCATTTTTAATAATACTTTTATCGAAGGTAAAGAAAGATATTATTAAACCAAGTCTTTTTGGAATATCTATTATTCTTTTTGCAGCTTTACTTTTGATGGATTCTAGGTTTAAGGATAAAATTATTTATCCAAATAATATTAAACACTTTGAATATAGATTTATTGATTATGATTCAATATTATTTACTAATAAAGTTAACGATTATATAAGAAAAAATAGTGATAGGGAATTTGTTTTTCTTAATTCTAATGGATATTATTTTAGACTTGTTAATGATATGAAGATATCTTATATTGATTTAATTAATGCTGGTAATTTTGGATATAATGGTAGTGATAAGTTATTAAAAGAAATTAAAAAAAGAAAAGACGCTATATTTTTGGTTGATAAAGGGGAATTATCACCAATTAAACAGTCTGATAAACAAGCATTAAATTATGTTATAGATAATGGTAAAAAAATTGGAAATATTAATATTTTTGATATTTATGTTTTTGATGAAGAAAAATAATTCTTGAAATGTGTTTTACAAATTATAATTTTATAGTATAATTAAATTTAAGAATAGGAGATGCTAGAATGAGTAATATTTATACTTCGATTGATTTAGGTACTAATAGTATTAAAATTGTGGTATGTGAAAAGCATAATAATTCTTTTCATGTGTTAGCTAGTGTTAGTAGTAAATCACAAGGTATTAAAAATGGCCAAATAGAAGATACTAAATTAGCTGTTTCTAGTGTTAAGAATGCTGTTAAGAAAGTTAATGCTATGCTTGGTATTAAGATTTCTAAAGTTATTGCTTGTATTCCGCCAGCTGGTTGTCATATGAGTATTGTTGTTGGTTCTTGTGATGTTGATGATTATGAATGTATTACAGGTACTGATGTTAGAAATGTTTTAAAAGATGCTCTTGTTGGACATATTGATGAGGAATATGAAGTTATTACAGCGTCACCTATTAGTTTTACAGTTGATGATAAGGAAAATATTAAGGATCCTAAAGGCATGGCTGGTAAATCATTGGAAGCTAAAGTTGTAGTTAGTACTTTACCTAAAGAACCTTTATATAGAATACTACAAGTATTAAAATTAGCTGGTTTAGAAACTATTGATATGGCTTATAGTTCTACAGGGGATTATTATACTATTCAAAATAAAAGTAATTCTGATGTAGTTGGTGCCGTTATTAATATAGGAGAGAAGAGTACTAATATTTCAGTATTTAATAAAGGAATACAAATTAATAATGCAGTAATTCCTATTGGAAGTTTTAATGTAGATCAAGATATTTCATATATTTTTAAATTACATTTAAATGATAGCCGTAAATTAAAGGAAACTTTTGCTGTTGCGGCTAGTAGTTATGCTGATAATAATGATGTTATGCAATGTAAGACAATGGCAGATGAAGAGAAAGAAATTTCACAAGTTGGAATATCAAAAGTAGTTGAGGCGAGAATAGAAGAAATTTTAAAACTTGCTAAAAATGAAATAAAAAACTTAACAAAAAGAGAAATACGTTATATAATTATAACAGGTGGATTAAGTGAGTTAGCTGGTTTTCAATATTTAGTTGAAAATGTATTTGGAATAGAAGCTAGAGTATGTAATATTTCGGTTATAGGATTAAGACATAATAAATATAGTAGTGCATTTGGTGCTATTAAGTATTTTGATGCTAAACTTTCACTTAGGGGACGTACCTATAATATGATTAGTGATATTGATAAAGATAGTTTAATTTCTACTGGACAAAAGGTTACTGTTAACGGTAATATAGTAAGTAGGTTAGTTGGACATTTTTTTGATAATTAAGGAGGTCTAGGATGATAGGCGGATTAGAAATGGATATGGTAACAACAATTAAAGTCATTGGATTAGGTGGCGGTGGTGGTAATGCCGTTAATCGAATGGTTGAATCTGGTGTTAAAGGTGTTGAATTTATTGCCGCTAATACAGATAAACAAGCTTTGAATCAGTCTAAGGCAGATGTTAAAATTCAACTTGGGGCTGCTTTAACTGATGGACAAGGTGCTGGTGCTAATCCAGCTATTGGAAAAGAAGCTGCTATAGAATCAAAAAAGGAAATAGAAGAAGCATTAACTGGTGCTGATATGGTATTTGTTACATGTGGTATGGGTGGAGGAACTGGTACTGGTGCTGCACCTGTGGTTGCTGAAATAGCTCAAAGTTTAGGAGCTTTAACAGTTTCAATAGTAACTAAACCTTTCTCTTTTGAAGGACCAAGAAGAATGAAACAAGCTGTAGCAGGTATTGAAGACTTAAAGAAGCATGTTGATACTTTAATAGTTATTCCAAATGATAGATTAAGAGAGATTATTGATAGATCAACTCCAATGTATGAAGCATTTAAAGAAGTAGATAATGTATTACGTCGTGGTGTACAATCTATTTCAGACTTAATTGCAGTTGTAGGACTTATTAACTTGGACTTTGCAGATGTTAAAGCAGTTATGGAAAAGTCTGGACAAGCAATTATTGGTATTGGTATAGGTATGGGTGAAGATAGAGCAATTGATGCTGCTAAGCAAGCTGTTTCATCACCATTACTAGAAACTTCTATTGAAGGAGCTACTGATGCTATTATAAATATTACTGGTGGAGTTAACTTAACATTGTTTGAAGCAGAACAAGCTGCAGAAGTAGTTAGAGCTGCCGCTAATACTGATATCAATACTATCTTTGGTTCAGTTATTAATGAAAACCTATCAGATGAAGTTATTGTTACAGTTATTGCGACTGGTTTTGATAAGAATAAAAAGGCAGCACAAACAGTGCCTGCTCAAGAACAACCGGTATTTAGTAATACACAACAAACTAGAAGAAGTACTCCAAGTAAAGAAGATTTTAGACCTACTGAAGTATTACAAGATAGTGATGATTCAGATGATGGAGACTTTGATATACCAGCATTTTTAAGAGATAGAAATTATTAAATTTAGGTAAATAAAAAAGGTTTTATGAATTACATAAGACCTTTTTATTTGTTGTTATTTTTGTTTTCTGCAGCTCTAATTATTTGAGCTATGAGGTTTATAGCAATTTGTTCTGTTTTTCTTGATGAATCTCGTAATGGATTAAATTCAACTATGTCATATGAGACAATATCATCAATATGTTTTATAATAACTTTGTTTATCGTCATTACTTCTTCTTCAGTTAGACCATCAAAGACGGGAATAGAAACACCTGGGGCAATACCTGGATCTAATAAACATAAGTTAAAACTTATATGAACGCCTTTTGTTTTTTCAAGAGCTATTTGGAAAGCTTCTTCAATAGCGGCTTCTAATCCTTTTGTTTTTATATCTTCATTTGTGATGACATTAAGACCAGAATACTTGACATTATCTTTTTCCCAGTCTTCAATATTTCTTACACCGAAAGCAACAGTTTTAGTAGCTTGAGGAATATTACCTTTATGATAATATCTTAATTCATTATTCTTATAGCCGGTAATAGCGGCAAGAGATAGTCCATTAAGATTACCTGTAACAGTAGTATCAAAAGTATTGTAACTTGCATATGGTGAGAAATAAATCATACCAATGTTATCATGCTTTTTAGCACTAGCTAGAGCTATAGGAATAGAAGTAGTACTATCGCCACCTAATAAAATTGGAAAGTAATCTTCGTTTAACTTTTCTTCTACAGTTTGATATATTTTTTGATTAAATTCTTCTAATTCATATTCGTTTTTTCTTAAATCTGATAAATTTCTACTTTTTAAAATGTTTTCATCTTGAAGAATAGTTACACTTTCTCCTTTATAGAATCCTTTTATATCGTTAATTAATTGAACTGGTCCTAGGGCAGAGCCATCTATATGAACGCCTAAATCAGAACCAGCACCTATTATAAATGTTTTCATTATGTTCACCTTACCTAAATAAATTTTAACGTAAAATTAGAGCTATATCAAGGAAAAAACTTTTATTTAAAAAATATTTACTGTATAATTTGTATAGGTGAATAAGATGAAGAAACTAAATGATTTATATCAAGGTATTGGTACAGATATTGTTGTGAGAGGAATTAAAAATAAAGCTGCTGATCTTTCAAAAGACGATTTATTTGTTTTCAATATTGAAAATATTTCTGATTATGACTATTTTGATGAAGCTATAAAAAAAGAGGCTTGTGCAGTAGTTACAAATAAATCTTTAAGTGACTATAGAATACCAATAATAACTGTTCCTGATGCGACTAGAGAATATCCTTATTTATGTCAGAAATTTTATGATTTTCCTGATAGAAAGATGCAGATGATAGGCATTACTGGTTCTAATGGAAAGACTAGTACTTCGCTTATATTGCAGAGTATTCTTGGCGCTAATATGGCTGGTTATATTGGACCTGATGGTAGAAGATGTGCTGCTTTTTCAGATACTGATAAAGAAGCTATGAACTCTTATAAAATATATAATACTTTGGATGAATTTAATAAATTTGGCTGTAAATATGGAATTATAGAAGGTAATGATAAAGCTTTAGCAAATGGACAATTGCAATCAATTGATTTTGATATATCTGTTTTTACTAATTTAGTTAATGAATATTTAGACAATAATAAGTTTATTAATTATTACAATGCAATGATGGCGATACTTAATAAAACTAAAGATACAGGATATTGTGTTTTAAATAGTGATGATTCAGTATTTAATGCTATTAAAGGATTATGTAAAGGTAAAATAGTTACATATGGTAGAAGTGCTGATAGTACTTTACAAATAGTTGATTATAAGATTAATGATACGAAGACAGTAATTAAATTTAAGTATAGTGATGAAGAATTTGAAATTACTAGTTCATTACTTGGAGTATTTAATGTTTATAATTTAGCGGCTAGTATACTTACAGCTTTAACTTTAGGTTATAAGATAGATAGTATTGTTTCTAAAATAGGAAATATTACGGTACCAGGTAGAATGAATTTTTTAAATACTGATAGTACATATTATGTTTTAGTCGATTATGCACATACAATTAATACGATTTCTAAAGTTATGGAATTTGTAAATACTTTAGATATTGGTAATAAATATATAGTTTTTTCATCAGCTTTGGATTTAGATGTAGATCAGTTAAACTGTATTGGTAGACTTTTTTGTGAACAAGCTAGTCATGTTATTTTCTCATATGATGATAATAATCAAGATGTAGTTAATAATGTTTCTTATATTTTAGGAACTATTAAAGATAATTATAATAATTATTCATTTGTTGAAGATAGAAAAGACGCAATAAATAAGGCTATTGAGCTGGCTAAAGATAAAGATATAGTTCTTATATTGGGAAAAGGTGATAAGAGTTATCAAAGCTTAGGTTTTAATGATACAGAAGTTGCTTATCAAGCTATTGCTTTAAAGAAAATTAAAGAGAGTAATTCATGATAAGAAAAGTTATTAAAATTATTTTAGTTCTATTATGGATGGTAATGATATTTTTATTATCTAATGAGGAAGCAGTTAAATCTAGTAAGAAAAGTGATGGCTTAATTATTAGAAGTGTGGAGTTATTTACTGGAAAGAGTTTATCAGTTCAGGAAAAAGAAAAGGTTTTAAAGTACTTAGTTTTTCCAGTAAGAAAATGTGCTCATTTAAGTTTATATTTAATATTAGGAATTTTAGTAATTAGTTTGTTACGTGAATATATGGTAATTGATACTAAACTAGTTCTTTTGTCTTTACTTATCTGTTTTTTATATGCTTGTAGTGATGAGATTCATCAATTATTTGTTCCTGGTAGGTCAGGTGAAGTAAGAGATGTTTTAATAGATACACTTGGTGCATGTTTAGGAGTTTCTTTCTATTACGTAGTTTTTAGAAAGAAGAAAATGAGCTAATTAAATGACAAAATTAGACATATAATTCTTTAGGAGGATTATATGTTTTTTAATATTTTTGATATTTTAAAAAATTTATTTTGTTTAACTGGTTCATATTCAAATGATGTTTTTCCGGAACCTTTAAGTCCTGAAGAAGAAGAGAAGTGTATTAAAGGTAAGATGAATGGTAATATGGATGATAGAAATAAACTTATAGAACATAATTTAAGATTGGTTGCTCATATTATAAAGAAATTTGATAATAAGTATGTTTCATCAGATGATTTGATTAGTATAGGTACAATTGGATTAATTAAAGGAGTAGATACATTTTCTTCGGATAAAGGAGATAAAATAACTACTTATTGTGCAAGATGTATTGAGAATGAAATACTTATGTATTTTAGAAGTAATAATCGTTATAATAATGATATTTCTATAAATGATGCAGTTGGATATGATAAAGATGGTAATGAAATAGCAATAATGGATGTTTTAAAGACTCCTAATCCGGATTTTGCTGCAGATATTGATTTAAAAGATAATATAGTATTATTGAAAAAATATATTAATGTATTAACACCTAGAGAAAAGGAAATACTAATTAGAAGATATGGCTTAAATAATAGAGATGAAGAAACACAAAAAACTATTTCTAAAAAGCTGGGTATTTCGAGAAGTTATGTTTCAAGAATTGAAAAAAGAGCATTAACAAAAATACTTAGAGAGTTTATTAAAAACAATAGATATGATAAATAGGTTGGTAGACAAAGTATGTATTTTTTAGTATAATTATATCAGTGACGGTGGAGCTTATGGAAGAAAATAGAATTAGTAAATATAGTAAAAGCTTTGTTAGAATTTTTAAGAAGAAAAACTCTTCTTTCTTTTGGTGGGCTCTTATTGTCTTTTTAGTTATAGTAGCTTTTTCTATATATAATTTTTTATTGATGCCTAGTATTAATTTAAAAGGATCTAGACATGTAGAAATAGGATATATGGAAAAGTATAAAGAAAAAGGATATAAAGCTTCTTTTTTAGGAAATGACATTACTAAGGATGTTAAAGTTTCTGGAAAAGTTAATAGTAAAAAGTTAGGTACTTATGATATTACTTATTATGTTAAAGAAGGAGTTTTTGAAAAGAAAGTTACTAGAAAAGTAAAAGTTATTGATAAGATGGCACCAGTTATTAAACTTCAGTCAAATGAAGATATATATGTTTGTCCAGGTAAGAAGTATGAAGAAGAAGACTTTAGTGCAACAGATGACTATGATGGAGATGTTACAAAGAATGTAAAAGTTACTTTGTCTGATGATAAGATTACTTATACAGTTAAAGATAAACATGGTAATAAAAGTACTATTAGTCGTAATATTATTTATGAAGATAAGAGTCAACCTGTAATTACTTTGACTGGGTCTGATACGGTTTATATGTTTTTAGGAGATAAATATAATGAACTTGGATATAAGGCTACTGATAATTGTGATGGTGATTTAACTTCTAAAGTAAAAGTAACAAATAATATTAATAATAATGAATTAGGTGAATATAAA
This sequence comes from bacterium, assembly GCA_963589235.1. Classification (GTDB taxonomy): domain Bacteria; phylum Bacillota_I; class Bacilli_A; order RF39; family UBA660; genus CAG-877. The sequence goes on from CAVAJX010000027.1 coordinate 16,650, forward strand.
GTTACTTATAGTGTTATGGATGAAGCTAATAATAAATATAGTATAGATAGAAAAGTTATTGTTTCTAAAAGGGATGCTCCTGGTACAATTTATTTAACTTTTGATGATGGACCTAGAGCTGGTACTACTGATGTAATATTAGATATCTTAAAAGAAGAAGGTGTAAAAGCTACTTTCTTTGTTACTAATTCTGGACCTGATGAATTAATTAAAAGAGCATATGATGAAGGACATACTATTGCCTTACATACTGCGACACATGATTATGGAATTGTTTATAACTCAGTAGATTCATATTTTAGGGATTTAGGAAGTGTATCAGATAGAGTTAAAAGAATTACAGGAGAAGAGAGTAAAATAATTAGATTTCCAGGTGGATCTAGTAATACTATTAGTAGAAGATACTCTGATGGAATTATGAGTGCTTTAACTAAAGAGGTTTTAGCTAGAGGATATCGTTATTACGACTGGAATTTATCATCAGGAGATGCAGTTGGTGGAAAGCCTCCTACTGCTTCTGATATTTATAATAATGTTGTTTCACATTTATCAAAATCACGAGTTAATATGATTTTAATGCATGATATAAAGACATATACAAGAGATGCGTTAAGAGATATTATTCATTACGCTAAAGAAAATGGTTATACATTTGATAAAATAACAGCAGGAACAGAAATGGTTACACAACGAGTAAATAATTAAATAGTAGGTGAGAATGATGAATTTATTTAGACCAGATATGTATAAAAAAGACATATTTGAGATAGATTATCAAAAACTAAAAGATAAAGGTATAAAGTGTTTAATATTTGATTTAGATAATACTTTAGGTTTATTAGAACATGAGAGATGTCCTGCAAAGACTAAAAAGTTACTTAAAGGATTACAAAAAGATTTCTTAATTTTAATTAGTTCTAATAATACTAAAAAGAGAATTAAACCCTATCTAAAAGATTTAGGTATTGGTGGAGTAGCTTTTAGTTTAAAACCTTTAACTAGAGGCCTTAGAAAAATAAAGAGAGATTATGGATTAAAGAAAAAAGAAATGGTAATGATAGGAGATCAAATTGTTACAGATATATTATCAGGTAATAAATTTAAAATTATGACTATTTTAGTTGATCCATTAGGTAAGAAAGATTTAAAAATTACAGGATTAAATAGAGCAGTTGAAGCTAAAATAATAAAGTATTATAATAAACGAGGTTTATTTGAAAGAGGTAAATATTATGGATGAGAAGAGTATAAAAACTTGTTCTGGTTGTGGTGTTAAGTTACAAGATGAAAATGTTTTACAAGAAGGTTATACAACTAGTTTAGATAATGATATTTGTCAGAGATGTTTTAGAATGAAAAACTATGGTGAGTATCAAATGATTACTAAGTCTAATGATGAATATTTAGAAATACTTAAGAGTGTGGGAGAAACTAAAGATTTAGTTTTATATATTGCTGATTTACTTAACTTGGAGAAGAATATAGAGCAAATTAGAAATATTATTCCTAATAAAATGATATTAGTACTTAATAAAAGAGATGTTTTACCTAAGTCAGTTAATGAAAATAAATTAATTAAATACTTAGAAGAAAAAGATATACATTTTGAAGAAGTTATTGTTGTTAGTGTTAGTAAGAATTACAATATTGATTATTTACTTAAAAAGATTAAATTTCATCAAACATCTAAGAACGTTTATGTAGTAGGTCATACCAATGCTGGTAAATCTAGTTTGATAAATAAATTAATTCAAAACTATTCAGATAATCTTCAAGAATTAACTATGTCACCATTACCTTCTACTACTTTAAATACTGTTAAAATTGAAATTAATGATTACTTAACTTTGATAGATACTCCTGGTCTTGTTGATTCTGGTTCAATTTTAAATCATGTAGATACTAGTTTAGTAAAAAGAATATCTCCTAAGAAAGAGATTAAACCTAAGACTTATCAGTTAAGACCTAATCAGTCTATTATTATTGAAGATATAATAAGAATAGATTATGTTGAAGGAGAAAAAAATAGTTTTACTTTGTTTGTGTCTAATGATTTAAAAGTAAGAAGATTACTTAATTTACTTAATAATAATGAACTAAAAGATAAAAATAAAATTACTTATGATGTTAAGTATGATGAAGATTTAGTTATTAATGGTTTGGGTTTTGTTAAGATAGTTAATAAAGGATTAATAGATGTTTATATTGATAAAGATATTGAAACATTTATGAGAAAGTCACTTATATAAAAAATTGTAAGAAACTAGAGAAATCTAGTTTTTATATTGTAATTGGTGTGATATTTGGAAATTGTTATGGACTTAATTGTTTAATTGTGCTATACTTGTGATGTTTAGATGTAATAGATTTGGTTTTGATTTGTATTTGAAACTAAATTTGTCATATTATTACATTTATAACATATAATAGTATATCATGATGAGTTCATGGTTATAAAAAAGCTGGTGATTCCCACCATATAAGAGGAAACTAAAAAAGCGGTGATTCCCACCATAAGAGGAAACGAAATAAGCGGTGATTCCCACCATATAAGAGGAAACTAAAAAAACGAACTAGAGAGCACACTCTAGTTTTTTTATGTATATTTTCAATTCACTATTGACAAACAATTGTTCGCACTTTATTATAGTTAGTTAAGCAAACGATTGATGAAAAACATAAAAGATTATATTAATTAATATTATTATTTTTAGTTAGGAGGGATATGTGTTTGTTGAAAGAAGCTTTATTTTTAGTTAGAATTGATTCTGATTATTGTGATTATTTAAGAAGGTTTGATGAAAGAGTTCCATACAATTTCAAACAAAAAGATTTAAGACCATTTGTTGGAGTATTATTTACAGTCGATAATTATAAGTATTTTGCACCATTATCAAGCCCAAAACAAAAACATTTAAAAATGAAAAATAAATTGGACTTTTTAAAAATTGATGATGGTAAACTTGAAGCAATTAATTTTAATAATATGCTTCCTGTTAATGATAAAAATGTAATATTACTTGATTTGAATGCTAAATTTGATTCAGTAAAAAAACAGCAATATTATAAACTATTAAAGAAACAAATCTTTTGGTTGAATCGTAATTCGGATAAATTATATAGTCAATCTAAAGAATTGTATTTGAAGTATTTAGATAATACGTTAGCACCTAGTATTTTTGCTAGATGTTGTGATTTTAAATTACTAGAAACTAAGTGTGAGGAGTATAATCAAAATTATACTGTTTGACATTATACTTCAGGATAAAATCACAAACTTGCAAACTTAACGGAGAAAATTAAAAATTCTCTC